>DAOWIC010000039.1 GCA_030641085.1 Calditrichota bacterium | reverse complement strand
GTTGACCGGTTTGGACAAATTCGGCGCCAGCCCGACGCAAAAAGGAGCCGGTGATTTTATCGCCGACAATGACCGGCCGAACAGCCCCGAACTCTGCTCAAATGAAAAGTAGCCGTCGATCTCGCCGTGCTCCCAGGCTATGCGCAATTTCTCCGGTCGCTTGAAATGTCTGATTATAACCCGGTTGCCGTAATTGGTTTGCACGGTGTCGACCGGCCGTACAAAACAGGGAACCGGTTCAAATTCGTCGGAAGGCTCAAGGCCGGCAACGCCCAGAATTATATCGCTGGTAGTGTCAATCGGCGCTGTTTCTATAACAGCGAGACAGTCTTCAAACGTCGTGGAATCATCGTCCCATTCTATCGGCCTGCTGTACGAGACACCTTCGATTGAAACCTCAATCGTATCGCATATCAGCGTATTGGCTCCGCATATCAGGCAGTACCCGGCCCCGGCGAGGACCAACTCCTCCTGGCCGACCGAGAAATACAGCCGGTCCTGCTTGATCTGCAGAATCTCGGCCACAACCGATCTGTCCGCGGCGAAGGCATTGTTACCTGCCGTCACAGCCAGCAATAACAGCCACACAAGCCTTTTGAAGTATGTCAACATGGAACTCCTTGTAAGATTATACAATCAAGGCGCAGGATTCGCTCAATACAAGCCTTTTTTGAACATCCGAGCAGTGTGTCAATCTTGCCACCGCTAAGTTCCTGTCGCCGTTGGCACTCGCACGCGACCGCCACTCGAGTGTGTCACACCGACCACAATTAACCAACTATGCGCGGTGCGACGATCAACGCATGCTACAGTGTGACAGCGACTTACCGCACCCGGCACGCTGTTTGATATTACTGAATGTGAAAGACAACCAATAACGAAGGAGGAAATCATGACCTACCCGAGATTATTCACCCTGACCACCATCATGGCACTTCTGGCCATGTTTGTTTTCGTCGGCTGTTCCGCCGACGAGACCGAGCGCAAGTCCAGCCTTGTAGACCAGATAGTTGACAGCGTATCCGGAGCCCTGGCCGAAAACATTGTCGAGGCGACTTTCACATCAGAGACAGCGACCGAAGAGTCGTCCGAAGGTCCGCCGTTTACCGATGGCGAAGTCACCGGCATCACCGACATGGCGATTGTCGCTTCGACTGTTTATGCCGTACACGATGGCGGCCTGGTTACCTACAATCTTAACAGCAAGGATGTCCAGCGTATTGAGACAACCGACCGACTGAACGCCGTCGCCTATCACGAGGGCAAGGTCTTCGTGGGCGGCGACAACCTGTACACCGTAGTGGGCGATCAGCTTGAGCCGGTCGAGGCCAACTTTATCGGCGATATCACCGCCCTTTTCAGTTTTCAATACCGCCTGATGATCGGCACCGAGGCGGGGCTGTACGAGAGCAGCATTTTCGGCGATCACATTCTGCTCGATGACGTTTCAGTTACCGGTATGGCGGCCGATCGCGAGGGGCTTTGGGTTGGCACCGATGGCCAGGGTCTGTATCGCTGGGACGGCGATGAATTCAAGAAGCGATATCTGATGCGCGACACGGCTATCTTCGACCGCGTCAACAGTCTGGCCGGCAAGAACGGTCATATTTACGTGGGCACCGACGACGCTTTCTACGAGTTTGACGGCGGCAAGTGGCGCACGGTGACAACTGATGACGGTCTCCCGTCGAACAAGATCGTTGCAATCGACGCCTCCACTTGGGTCGTTTATATTGGCACCGATGCAGGCGTGGTGAGCTACCACAAGAACGAGTTCAAGCCGGTCAACAAACTGGACAACATGCGGGTAACGGCGATGCGGAGCAGAGCCCACCGGCTCTTTGTCGGCACCGACTGCGATGGTCTCTTGATGAAATCCGGTCCGATGCTCAAGACCGTCGTGGATCCGGTTGATGAAAAGGTCGAAGGGGAGTTGGCGACCTCAATTCAATGATTCGACCGGCATCAATGGCGACACCAAAGGTCCCTCGCGGAACGCGGGGGGTTTTTTTTTTGCGGAAAATGGATCGAATTGCGAACAGATCCATCAGAACGCTATAATATAAAAGCGACCGGGGGAGCGTTTTTTTTGAAAAAAGCGAAAAAAGTTTTTGCGTGGCCTGAAGAAAATTACTATTATTAACGAAACCAATTGAAACTAAGCACGTATTTTTGTAGATGTTTGCTTAAAACCCAAAGCCGCAAACGAGGAATTGTTTTAATGATTAAGAATCGTATGGCATATCGTGTCGGGCTGCAATTCAATAGCCCTTCAAGCGGTGGGTGGAGTATGTCTGCTTTGTGATAAATTTCACGAATAGATTTCAGCCCGCCGGTGCACAGCAGTTCGGCGGGCTTTTTTTATTCCCGTCTGAGCCGGTCGAATAACAGTATTTGGTTGAGACAGAGGATATTACGATGACTGCGGATTTTTACGAAGACGAAAAGATAACGCACGAGGAGAAGCAGATAGGCACCCGTAAGGCGTTTGCCAAGCTGCTGCCGCTTCTCGGTTTGCATAAGCGCGGACTGTTTGTCTGCCTGATGTTGTTGGTCGGCGCCACCGGCTTATCGCTTACATGGCCGCTGTTGCTCAGGCACGCAATTGATGTTGATATCGCGGCCGGCGATTTGAAAGGACTATTGTGGACTGTCGCCGGGATCGCCCTGATCCAGGTGATTACGATCGTTTTCCAATATATCATGCGTGTCAGGCTGGAGATAATCGGCCAGGATATCATGCTGGAGTTGAAGCGGCGACTGTTTAATCACATCCTGTCGCTCGATATCTCGTTCTTTGACAAGCATCCGGTGGGCAGGCTTATGGCCCGGGTGGAGTCCGATACCGAGGCGCTGCGCCTGCTGTTTACCAACACCGTTGTACTGGTGATCGGTGACGTTCTCTTGATTTCCGGTATCTACAGCATTTTGTTTTACACGCACTGGAAGCTGGCTCTGGCGCTGCTGGTAAACATACCGATCATTGCGCTGATGGTCTGGGAATTCAACAAGGAGACCACACCGCGCTTTCTGGAGGTGCGGAAGAAGATGGCCGAGGTGACGGCAACCGTTACTGAGTTTCTGCACGGTATGTCGATCATCCAGATATTTCACCGGGGTGCCTATGCCCGCAAGCGAGTATTCGAGGCGAACCGGCTGAAGTTCAAAGATGATGTTTACGTCAATATCGGCGTCATCCTCTTTTTCAACTCGGTCTTTTTCTTTGAGTATGTTAAGATCGCCACAGTGCTGGTCCTGGGCCCGATCTGGGGCGTCTCGTTCGGCACTATTATGATGTTCATCATGTATATCTGGCGGTCGTTTGAGCCGATCTGGCGCACCTCGGAGCAGTTGTCGAACTTCCAGAAGGCGGTGGCCGGTTCGAAGCGCATCTTCGCGCTGTTGTCGACCCGGTCGCGGCTGGTGGAAGCGGCGAAACCGGTAAGTTGGACACGGCTCGAGCGGGGTATCCGCTTCGAGGACGTATCGTTCTCGTATACCGACGATGGCAACTACGCGCTTAAAGATGCCAGTTTTGAGATTCCGGTCGGTAAGCGGGTGGCGCTGGTCGGCGTAACCGGTGGCGGCAAGACGACCATCATCTCGCTTTTGCTGCGGTTTTATGATCCGCAGAAGGGAAGGATATTCGTCGATGGGCACGACGTCCGCGATATCTCGACCGCCGATCTCCGCTCGCGTTTTGCGCTGGTGCTTCAGGATATTCACCTGTTCCCCGGTGATGTCCGGTCGAACATCTCGCTTGAATCCGAAGCGATCACCGAGGACCGGATTATCGACGCCGCACGGACGGTGGAAGCAGAGAGGTTTATCAACCGGTTGCCCGACGGTTACGACACCAAGGTGTCGGAAAAAGGCTCCAACTTCAGTCGTGGTGAGCGGCAGTTGATGTCTTTTGCCCGGGCGCTGGCGATCGATCCGGATCTGCTGATCCTGGACGAGGCCACCAGTTCGGTTGACCCGGAAACAGAACGGACAATTCAGGCCTCTCTGAAGAAGCTGATGAAGGGCCGTACCTCGCTGATTATCGCCCACCGGCTGTCGACGATTCTCGATGTAGACGAGATTCTGGTCATCCGGCGGGGAGAGATTATAGAGCGCGGCAATCATACCGACTTGATCCTGCAGGACGGGTACTACTCGAAGCTGTTCCACCTGCAGTTTAAGAATACGAACGGAGTAACAGCAAATGTTAGATAAGATAAAATGGTTCTGGAAATACTACCGGCGCTATCCATATGTGCTGGCGGTGCTGCTTTTGCTGACACCGATCCAGACCGTGTTCCAGGTGGCCATACCGAGGATGATCGATTTCACGTTCGACTTTCTCGATACCGGTAAAATACCGCCGGACCGTCTGGCCGGCTGGCTGGCCGATATCGGCGCCGGCTTCGATCTGTCGCCTACCATCTCTTTCGGCCTCGCCTTTGTTGTACTGGGGTTGATCGCCAGTATTTTGTACGCCTACGTTCAGGGGCACCGGGCCTGGATGAACCTTAAGCTCGAATGGCTCTTTCGGCAGGACGCGTTCAACAAGATCACCTTCAAAGGTCCGGACTTTTTCAACAAGTTCCGCACCGGCGATCTGGTGACGCGCATGACCGACGACGTGGCCGAGAAGCTCTCCTGGTTCGCCTGCTCGGGGATTTTCCGCCTGTATGAAGCGCTCTTGATGGTAGGCTTTACGTTGACGGCGATGATCCTGATCGATCCGATGCTGACCCTCTGGGCGGCCGGACCGCTGCCGATACTGATTGTGATCTTTTTCAAAACCTCGTCGCTTCTGGATAAGAGGTATGATCATCTTCAGTCGCGTATTTCGAAGTTTAACGACATTATGGAGTCCTGCTTCTCCGGCATCCGGGTCATCCGGGCATACGTGCGCGAGAAATCGCAGAAGGCGAAGTTCGATGAGGCTGCGCTGGACCGGCGTAAAGCGGAAATCGATTCGGTCAAGACCCATACCGTGATTGAATCGCTGTACATGTACATCTGGCAGTTCAGCATTGTTATCCTGCTGGTCGCCGGAGGTCTGTTTGTGATGAATGCCGACCTGTCACGAGGCAAGCTGGGTTCGTTTATCTTCTATACGGTCTGGCTGGTCTTCCCGATGTTCGACATCGGCGCCTTTCTGGTCAAATCGCGCCAGTCGGCGGTTTCGATTAACCGTCTGCTGGAGCTGGAACGGGTGGAGCCGATGGTTGCCGACAACGGCAGCGCGCCGGGTAACGGCAATATCAAGGGTCAACTGACTTTTGAAAATGTCGAGTTTTCGTTCCCGGATTCCGACCGCCGGATTGTCGACAAGGTCAGCCTCGAGATTGAGGCCGGACAGACGGTCGCCTTTGTGGGCCGGATCGGTTCCGGCAAGACATGGCTGGTCAATATGATTCCGCGCCTGATCGACCCGACCGGCGGCGCGATCC
>DAOWIC010000094.1 GCA_030641085.1 Calditrichota bacterium | reverse complement strand
TAGATGTCGGCCTCGATTACGAGTCGCTGACGACAGTCGGTTCGATGCTCGGCTCCGGCGCGATTATCGTCTTCCACGAAGAGACCTGTATCGTCTGGACAATAATGAAACTGATCCATTTCTTCCGTCACGAATCCTGCGGCAAGTGCACTCCCTGTCGGGAGGGTACCGCCTGGTTGGAACAGCTCATTACGCGGATCGAGAGGGGAGAGGGCAAGCCGGGCGATATCGAGAAGATCGAAGATATCTGCGGCAATATCCTGACACGGACAGTCTGCCCGCTGGGCGACGCGGCCGTGATGCCGATCCAGTCGGCTATTAAGCTCTGGCGGGATGAATGGCAGTATCATATCGACAACAAAAAGTGCCTGGTTAAGACAGATTTTGAGTTTAAGTGAGAATTATGGCAGACGCGGCGAAAGAAAAGACTGAACAGAAGGCCACCACCCAGATGGTGACGTTGACAATCGATGGTCGCGAGACGACCGTGCCCAAAGGGACCACCGTGCTTGTGGCGGCCAAGCAGATGGGGATCCATATCCCGTCGTTCTGCTGGCATCCCAAGCTGAAACCGGTGGGCGCCTGCCGCATGTGTTATGTCGAAGTGGAGAAGATGGCCAAACTGCAGGTTTCGTGTGCGCTGGAGGTGATGGAGGGCATGGTCGTTCACACCGACACCGACACCGTCAAACAGGGACGCAAGGCGATCATCGAGTTCATCCTGATGAACCACCCACTCGACTGCCCCACCTGCGACAAAGGCGGCGAGTGCGAGCTGCAAAACCTGACTTTCGCTCACGGTTACGACGACACCCGGTATGATTTCCGTAAGGCGCGATTTGTTGACGAAGGTACGACAACCACGTTCGACGACAAGCGGATCGGTCCGGAGATTATTCTCAACCGCAATCGCTGTATTCTCTGTTACAAATGTGTTCGGGCCAACAAGCAGGCGTTCGGTGAGTACGATCTCGGCGCTTACGAGCGCGGCAATATTACCGAAATCAACGCCGCCCCGGGCGAACAGGTTGACAACCCGTTCTCGGGCAACCTGGTTGAGATCTGCCCGGTCGGCGCGCTGACCAATGCCGACTGGCGTTACAAGATCAGGGTTTGGCTGACCAAAACCACTCCTTCGCTGTGCAACTACTTTGCGTCCGGCACCAACACCCTGTTCTACAAGGAAGATCACAAGAATAAGATATACCGGACCACCTCGCGCGTTAATGACGATATCGATGATGGCTGGCTGTCGGATATTACTCGCTATGGGTACCAGATTGTCAACTCGCCCGACCGTCTGAAAACGCCGTTGGTGAAAAAAGGCGGCAAGCAGGTCGAAGCGACCTGGGACGAAGCGCTGGAAGTGATCAGCAAGCGTTTGGGCGAGATCAAGGACAAGCGCGGCGGTGTCTGTGTCGGTGGGCTGATCGCCCCGAATCTGGACAACGCCTCTCTGTTTAGCTTCTCCAAGCTGTTGAGGACAGTCTTTAATTCGAACAATATCGACTACCGCGGTGACTACCGCATGCTGCCGGCGACCTCGGAATCTAATTTCGATATCCTCGCCTCGCAGCCGTTCAGCATCGCCGCGATCGACGATTCCGATGTGATCGTCAGCTTCGGTTCGGACCTCGTGAGGGAGCATCCGGGTGAGTATCTCCGGGTCCGCAAGGCCTACAACTCAGACTGTGCGAAGATCTATTCGCTCAGTCCGTACAGCGTCAAGTCAAGCGATGTCGCCAACCTCGAACTGGTCTACAATATCGCCTCCGAAGAGGCGATCATTAATGGTATCTGTCTGGCGGCGATTGAGGAAAATCTTGTTGACAGTGCGACCGGGTCGGATCTTAAGAACAAAATCAAGCCTGCTTCACTCGCGGAAGCCGCCAATCTGGCCGGAGTCGAAGCGGATGAACTCAAGAGCGTTGCTCGCGCGCTGGCCGAAGGTGACAGAGTTACGTTTATTGTCGGTGAGATTGTCACTCGCTCTAAGGCGCGTGAAGAGATTGCGACGGCTTTGCTGAATCTCAATCGTCTGTTCGGCCTGTCGGACAAGGGTCAGATCGCTATTCTCAGCCGTTATGCCAATTCCAAGGGAGCCGCCAAACTCGGTCTGTTGCCGATGCCCGACGCCACTACCGCGGCCGCCTTGAAGAATATATGGGGTCAGTTCCCTGATGGCCCGGCTTACAACACCGATGCCATGATGGCCCTGATCAAGAAGGAAGAGATAAAGGGCCTTTTCATCATGGGCGCCAATCCGATGATGCTCTACCCGGATCGTGAATTCGTCAAGGAGGGTCTGGGCAAGCTCGATTTTCTGGTCGCCTTCGATATGTTTGAAACCGAGACGACCGAGTTGGCCGATGTTGTCCTGCCGCTGGCAAGCTGGGCTGAGTACGAGGGTTATTATGTCAATATCGAGAGTCGGGTTCAGAAGGCTGAACAGGCGATTAAGCCGCTGCATCAGTCGAAACCGGCCTGGGAAACAGTTAATATGATAGCGGAGAAACTCGGCACGAAGCTGTTTGAAAACGAGCAGCAGATGCATGATGAAATCAAGCAGATGCTTGAGGTCAACAGCGTGCAGCAGTTGCCGGGTCAGTTCTCCGAAGTTGCCCCGGAGCCGGTCGGAAATGACGATGCCTACCCTCTGTCGATGTTGCTGGTTGATGATCCGCACCACAGCGGTCACCTGACCGAAAAGGCTCCCTCGCTGGTCAACTTCTCCGGCGAGGCATACGTGGAGATGTCGCCCTCATTGGCGGCCAAATACAAGATCGAGACCGGTGATTCAATCCGCGTAGAATCGGAAGTGGGCAAGGTTATCGTTCCGGCAAAGATATCCGAGCAACTGGAGAACGATATCGTCCTGCTGCCGCGCAATTTCCAGTCGACGCCGGTGACGACCCTGCTCATGCGAAAGAAACGGGTCGATAGAGTCAAAATCAGCAAGGTGGATGAGTAAAGAATATGCTCGAAGTGGTCATTATATCCTCGATCAAAGTGCTGGTGGTTATTTCAGTTGTTCTATTCGGCTGCGCCTACGCGACATGGCTGGAGCGTAAGGTCCTCGGTCACATGCAGCATCGTATTGGACCGTTGTACGCCGGGCCGCACGGCCTGCTGCAGCCGATCGCCGACGCCGTCAAGCTGATCTTCAAAGAAGAGATCATCCCCGACAAGGTCGAGCGGGCCACCTACGCCCTGGCGCCGATGATTTCCTTTATTCCGGCAGTGCTGACATTTGCGGTCGTGCCTTTTGGCGTCGATGGCTCGATTTTAGGCCATGAAGTTAAGATGGTGATATCCGATCTGAATATCGGCATCCTGTTTGTCTTTGCCATAACATCCCTCGGGGTTTACGGCATAGTTCTGGCCGGATGGTCGTCGGGTTCGAAATACTCGCTGATGGGCGGTATCCGTTCGTCGGCCCAAATGATTTCGTACGAGATCAGTTACGGCCTGTCTATTATTGGCGTTATCCTGATTGCGGGCACACTATCGCTTACGGAACTGGTCACCCAGCAGGGTTCCACCTCGATCTGGTTTTTTGCCAACTGGTTTATCCTGAAACAGCCGCTTGGGTTCCTGTTGTACGTTATCTGTGCCGTGGCCGAAACCAACCGCCTCCCGTTTGACCTGCCCGAAGCCGAATCGGAACTGGTGGCCGGATATATGACCGAGTATTCGTCGATGCGTTTCTCTATGTTCTTTGTTTCCGAGTATGCCAACATGATTGCCGTGGCCTGCGTCGGTGTGACGTTGTTCCTCGGCGGCTGGCAGGGTCCGTTTATCGACACGATGCCGTGGCTCGCGATGGTTTGGTTTATGGCGAAAGTCATCTTTTGGATGTTCTGCTATATCTGGCTGCGGGCGACTTTCCCGAGGTTCCGCTACGACCAGTTGATGGCCTTCGGTTGGAAGGTTCTCTTGCCGGTGGCCCTGTTTAACACGATGGCAACCGCACTGGCCGTCACGCTGGGATGGTTGTGAGGTGAATCGGTATGAATGAAGTATTCAAAGTGCTCGGTAATGTTTTCATCAATATGCCCAAGGGGCTTATTGTCACCTTCAAGCATCTGTTCAAGAAGCCGGTGACGATCGATTATCCGCGCAAGAAAAAACCGATGTCGCCGCGATACCGGGGTCGGCATTACCTGGAAAGATATGATGACGGTACCGAACGATGTGTCTGTTGCGGTCTCTGTGCCGCGGCCTGCCCGTCGGACTGTATATATATGGAGCCGGAGGAGACCGAAAACGGCGAGCGGATGGCAAAAGTTTATGAGATCAACCTGATTCGCTGTATCTTCTGCGGTTTTTGCGAAGAGGCCTGCCCGGAGGAAGCGATCTTCCTCGGCCAGGAATATGAGTTCTCCAGTGGTGACCTGGATTCCTTCATCTGGACCAAAGATCAGATGCTGGTGCCGCACCCGCGCAAGGATAATCCGTTCAAGCGCATTTATCGCCGGGTACGGAAGGTTTATGGAGTAACGGATAGAACCTGATATGATTGATACCGTAATATTCTTTGTTTCGGCTGTGATTGCCGTTGGCAGCGCGGTCATGATGATCAGCCAGCGCAACCCGGTGTTGTCGGTGCTTTACTTTATCGTCTCACTGCTGGCGCAGGCGGTGCTGTATGTTCAGTTGGGCGCGCTCTTTCTAGGGGCAGTCCTGATCATTGTATACTCCGGCGCGATTCTGGTGCTCTTTCTCTTTGTCATCATGTTGCTCAACCTGCGAGGCACCGAGGATCTCGGACCGACGGGACCGGCAGTCAGCCGCGCGTCAAAATACCTGGTCTCGGTGCTGCTGCTGGTCGAACTGGTTTTTGTTATCAAGGCGAGCTTTTTCAGCGCCGTGCCGGTCGGTATAGTCGATGTCGCCCCATCCGAGTTTGGTTCGGTTGAGTCGGTCGCCGAACTGCTGTTCTCGAATTATCTCTATCCGTTTGAACTGACTTCGATTCTGCTGTTGGCCGCGATTGTCGGAGCGGTGGTCATGGCGGGCAGATTGCGCGACACTCATCAGGAAGAGGGCGAGACCGAAACACCGACAACGGATGTCCAAATTAAGGAAGAGGTGTAACCGTAGCCATGTTATCGATTCCGGCCTATATAATAGTTGCGCTTGTGCTATTCTGTATCGGTACGATTGGCGTTCTAATAACGCGCAATATTATTATTCTGTTTATGTCGATTGAACTGATGCTTAACGCCGCCAACCTGGTGCTGATCGCCTTTTCCCGGGCGCTCAACCTGATGGACGGCCATGCGTTCGTCTTTCTGGTCCTGACGGTGGCGGCGGCCGAGGCGGCCGTGGGTCTGGCGATGGTGATTACCTTGTACCGGAATCGCGAAACGATTAACATCGACCGATTCAACATTTTGAAGTGGTGAGACGGCAGGGAAGGTAGAGGATGTCTGAGTATCTGTTTTTAGTTCCGCTGTTACCGTTTATAGGCTTCCTGATTAACGGTCTGCTGCTGGGGCGGCTGCCTCGGCCGGTAGTCTCGTTTATCGCCTGTGCCTCTGTCGGCCTGTCGTTTGTTATCGCGCTGCTGCTGTTTTTTGATCTCAAGGCTATGCCGGCCGATATGCGCCTGATCGAGCAAACCCTGTTTACCTGGATCCCCGCCGGATCGTTCCATGCCAATATAGCCTACATGCTCGACCCGCTATCGGCGGTCATGATTCTGGTCGTCTCCGGCGTCGGATTCGTGATCCACATCTACTCGGTCGGCTACATGCACCATGATCCCTGCTTCGGGCGCTATTTCACATACATGAACCTGTTTACCTTCGCCATGCTGACCTTGGTTCTGGCGGATAATTTCCTGCTCATGTTTGTCGGATGGGAGGGTGTTGGGCTGTGTTCATACCTGCTGATCGGTTTCTGGTATGAAAAGAAATCGGCCGCCGATGCCGGTAAGAAAGCGTTTATTGTCAACCGCATCGGCGACTTCGGCTTCCTGATTGGCATGTTCATTATTTTCTGGCAGATCGGCTCGCTCGATTTTCAGACGGTAATGGCCGAGGCCCCGCATGTTTTTATCGCCGGTGGCGGATTGATCACTGCCGTCTGCCTGCTGCTCTTTATGGGCGCGACCGGTAAGTCGGCCCAGATCCCGTTGTTTGTCTGGCTGCCCGACGCTATGGAAGGCCCCACGCCGGTTTCGGCCCTGATCCATGCAGCGACCATGGTCACCGCCGGTGTCTACATGATTGTCCGCACCAACGTGCTGTATATGATGGCCCCCGACGCTATGCTGGTGGTGGCGATCATCGGTGTGGCGACGGCGTTCTTTGCGGCAACCATCGGCCTCGCCCAGAACGACATCAAGCGCGTCCTGGCCTATTCCACTGTCAGCCAGCTTGGCTACATGTTTTTGGCCTGCGGTGTCGGGGCGTTCACGGCCGGTATTTTCCACCTGATGACTCACGCCTTCTTCAAAGCGCTGCTTTTCCTCGGAGCCGGATCGGTTATCCACGGCATGTCCAATGAACAGGATATGCGCTACATGGGCGGATTGAAAAAATATATGCCGATAACATTCTGGACGATGTTGATCGCCACTCTGGCGATCTCCGGTATTCCCGGTTTTTCCGGCTTCTTCTCCAAGGATGAGATCCTCTGGAAATCATTCTCGTCGCAGTTCGGCCATCCGGTCTTCTGGGTGCTGGGCGTTATCACCGCCGGACTGACGGCGTTTTACATGTTCCGCCTGATCAATATGACTTTCTTCGGCAAGGGGCGGATGGACGACAAGACCCGCAAGCACTTGCACGAAGCGCCGCGATCAATGACCGTGCCGTTGATAGTTCTGGCGGTGCTTTCGGTCGTGGGCGGCTACGTCGGTTTGCCTCATGTCTTCTTTGGCGCTACGAATTACTTTGAGCACTGGATGGCGCCCGTACTGTCCGGCGGCCAGGCGGCGTCGCACGCGCTCGCCTCGGGCGGGGGAGACACCGGCACGGAACTCGGCCTGATGGCGGCCTCGGTGCTGCTGGTGCTGATCGCGATCTACTTCGCTTACCTGCTCTACAACAAAAGCCCCGAGCGCGCCACCAGCCTGAGGGAGAAACTTTCCGGGATGCACAAGATGATTGTGAACAAATACTATGTCGATGAGATTTACGGTGCGACTATCGTGCGGCCGCTGGTTTATTTCTCGCTCTTCTTGTGGAAGGTCGTAGATGTAGTCGTGATTGACGGATTTATTAATGGCCTGGCAGGAGCGTACAGCGATGTCTCCGGTTACCTGCGTACCAGTCAGACCGGTCGGGTCAGAAGCTACGCCACCGTGTTTGTCGTTGGCGTCGTCATTGTCACAGCCTATTTCCTGTTTGGATAGATTATGGAAAATCAGATTCTAACATTGGTAACATTCTTCCCGCTGCTTGGCGTCATTCTGCTGATGTTCGTTCCCAGGGAAAAGACAGAGACGATAAAAGTCCTGGCTCTGGTCATGTCGGTGGTAACCATGCTTCTGTCGTTCTGGATGTACGGCATGTTTGACCCGCTAGCCAACGGCATGCAGTTCGATGTGAACACCCCCTGGATCTCGTCGCTGGGTATCAACTACCATCTCGGTATTGACGGCATCTCGTTGCTGCTGATTCTCCTGACCACGATCCTGACGCCGCTGGCGATACTGGCCTCGTGGAAGTCGATCCGCACCGCAATCAAGGGCTACTATATTTCGATGCTGTTGCTCGAAGTCGGTATGGTCGGTGTCTTCTGCTCACTCGACCTGTTCATGTTCTACGTTTTCTGGGAAGTGATGCTGGTGCCGATGTACTTCCTGATCGGACTCTGGGGCGGGCCGCGCCGCATCTATGCTGCGATCAAGTTTGTGCTCTTTACCATGTTCGGTTCGTTGTTGATGCTGGTCGCAATTATGTACATCCTCTTTGAGTACCAGAAGTACTCCGGCGTCTTCTCTTTTGATATGCTCAAGATTTTGGGCGAACTGCCGCTCGGTCACCAGCAGCAACTCTGGCTGTTTGGCGCCTTCGCGCTCGCCTTCGCGATAAAAGTACCCATGTTCCCGTTCCATACCTGGTTGCCGGACGCCCACGTTGAGGCGCCGACCGCCGGCTCGGTGATTCTGGCCGGTGTGCTGCTGAAAATGGGCACTTACGGCTTTATCCGAATCTGCCTGCCGCTCTTTCCCGACGCGACCATCACTTTCCTGCCGTGGATCTGTGTCCTTTCACTCATCGGTATTGTCTACGGGGCGTTGGTGGCAATGGTCCAGAAGGATGTCAAGTCGTTGGTGGCGTTCTCATCGGTCTCCCATATGGGCTTTATCATGCTCGGCATGTTTGCGCTCAATCTCGAAGGGCTGGAAGGCTCGGTGATACAGATGATTAACCACGGGATCTCGACCGGGGCGCTCTTCTTGCTGGTAGGCATGCTATATGAGCGGCGACATACGCGACTTATAGAAGATTTCGGCGGCATCGCCAAGGTGATGCCGTTGTATTCGGCGATCTTTATGATCGTCACCCTTTCGTCAATCGGCCTGCCGTTGACGAATGGCTTTGTGGGCGAGTTCCTCATACTGCTGGGCGTGTTCAAGAGCAACACCGTCTATGGTATCATCGCCACCAGCGGCGTGATTCTCTCCGCCTGCTACATGCTGTGGATGTACCAGCGCGTGATATACGGCAAAATCACCAAGCCGGAAAATGAAAAACTGACCGACCTCGACTGGCGCGAAAAGGCTATTTTGATTCCGCTGGTTCTGCTCATCTTCTGGATCGGCATCTATCCCAAGCCGTTCTTGGATCGGATGGAACCAGCCGTAAAGCAGGTGCTGGCTCAGGTCTCCCGGGCCTCAACCGTCGAGGCGGAACAGGCCGCGCCGTTGAACTCCATGCTTGAAACTCCGCAGACGGAGCCGGAGACTGTTACCTACAACGCGGATGGCGATAGTCATGAGTGATGTTGTCATTTATACCAAGGAAGGTTGCCCTTACTGCTCGGCCGCCAAGCAGCACTATGCTGATCAGGGTGTCGCCTACGATGAGATAGATGTCAATCGGACGCCCGGCGCGAAGGACAAATTGCTTCAGTTGACAGCGGGCGAGAGGATAGTGCCGGTGATCGTTGACAAAGGCGAAGTCAAGATCGGCTTCGGCGGAGGATGAGGATTCTAAATGGGTCGCGGTAGTTGCCGCGAGAAATTAAGATATTATGATAGACTTTACTTCGGCATCGATAAACTTCAACCTGATCTACCCCGAGATCGCTCTTC
>DAOWIC010000141.1 GCA_030641085.1 Calditrichota bacterium | reverse complement strand
TATGAGGTAGGTCGCAGTCCCTTTCATCTCTGCGCGGCCGACTTTAACGGCGACGGCTGGGAGGATCTCGCGGTCACCCAGGCCTATGTGGACACGATTTCAGTCTGGTTCAACGATCAGGACGGCACCTTCACGTTCAACGCCAGGTATAGCTACGGCGGTGGTTCGTACGGGTACAGTCCGATCGCCGCCGATCTCGATGGCGACACCGATCTTGACATCGCCTTCGGCAATCCTATTAGCGGCCGGGTGCAGATCATGACCAACAACGGTGACGGTACCTTTGCTGACTGGCTTAACCTGACCTCCGGCCAGCCTTACGGCGTGGCCGCGGCCGACATTGACGGCGATCTTGATATCGACCTGGTGTGCACAGATGACGTCAATAATCTTGTCAGAGTATTCGAAAACGACAACAACACCGGTTTCCTGGCACCGGTAAATATAGCTTTGCTAAACCCGATGCACGTCATTCTCGAGAAGCTGGACGCCGATGATGATTATGACATGGTGGTGGCGTACTACAACGGCATCATCATCTATACTAACGACGGCTCGGGCACCTTCACGGCCGGTGCAACTTATCCCATTGCTAACGGTACTGCTCGTCATGTCTGCTCCGTTGATATCGATGGCGACACCGACAAAGACCTGGCGGTGGCATCTACGTGGGGTTACGTATATGTTTATGAAGGCAATGGTGACGGCACTTTTGCGGATGGCGTGCAGTACGTTACCGGCGCCTACGCGATTTCGGTCGAGTT
This sequence comes from Calditrichota bacterium, assembly GCA_030641085.1. GTDB lineage: Bacteria > Zixibacteria > MSB-5A5 > GN15 > FEB-12 > DAOWIC01. The sequence goes on along the minus strand of DAOWIC010000141.1, from coordinate 10,344 downwards.
CGGCGATATAGATACCGACGGTGACAAGGACCTGGCGGTTGCCAACAACGACGGGGTCGGAGTTTCGGTGCTAACCAATGACGGCGCCGGCGATTTCTCTTTCGGCAACCATTTCCCGGCCAACCGCTACCCGACTTCGGTGGCGGTCGCCTATTTCAACGATGACACGCGGCCGGATATCGTGGTGAGCAATCGCCTTTATGATGAGGCCACCAGTTGTTTTTCGGTCCTGCTCAGCAACGGGGACAAGACGTTCCAGCCGGTGGCATCTTACTATCCCACCGAATTCATCAACCCGGAGGCGATCTGCGCCGGTGATTTCGACGGCGACGGGTATGATGATATCGGCGCAACTGACACCTGTCTGAACATACTGATCAATGACGCCGGGACCGGTTTCAGCTCGCATTTCCGCTACCCCTGCGATGCCAGTGACCATCCGATGTCGCTGAAAGTAGCCGACCTCAATAACGACACCTACCCGGATATCATTGGCGCGTACGACCAGATCCAGGTCTTCATAAATCAGGCCACCGGCACCGGCGAGTTTTACCCGGCTGTGAATTACGACGCTTACGACGATCCGGTGATGGTTGACGTAATCGATCTCGATAACGATAACGATCTTGATCTGGTGGTGGCGGATGAGTACGACTACTATGTCTGCGTGCTGTTCAACGAAGGCGACGGTACTTTTGCCGCTCCGATCGTGATCGAGGTCAATTGTTATTATCCGCTTTCGATCTGCGCGGCTGACTTCAATGGCGATGGGAATGCGGATTTTGCGTTTGCGACGTACGACAGCGACCTATACATGACCGTCATGCTCAACAACGGCGACAGCACCTGGACCGAAACCGACAGTTATCCGATCTCCGAGGACGCTTATTCCATGTACGCGGAGGACTTCGATAACGACGGCGACTACGATATCGCCCTCTCGTGCAATTATGCCAACAGCGTGTCGATGTTCATGAATGACGGCAACGCCGTTTTCGAGCACGCTCATGACTACGGCACCGATAGTTACCCGCTCGGACTGGCGGTGGCCGATTTCGACGCCGACGGTGATCTGGATATCGCAACGGGCAACTACGATGCTTTTAACGTTTCAGTATTGTGGAACCGACTGGAGATTATCACCGATGTCGCCGATACCGAGCCTGCGGCGTCGCTGCCAAAGCGCTTCGGGCTGAGCCAAAACTACCCGAACCCGTTCAACCCGACCACCACGATCAAATACGACCTTCCGACGAAATCCGATGTGAAAATCAGGATCTACAATTTGCTCGGACAGCAGGTTAGAGTATTTAACGAAGGCACGCAAACCGTGGGCGAGCATTTTGTGGTCTGGAATGGCCGGACCGATGATGGTACCGCAGTAGCAACCGGGCTGTACCTGTACCGCCTGGAGGCGGGCGATTTCACCGGCTCCAAAAAGATGCTGCTACTAAAATAAGACTGCATAGCTTTAACTGTTCGTGGCAGACGTCCTCGTCTGCCATGCCCTGATAAGAATCGGCAGGTCCCGCGCGGCCTGCCGGTTTCTTACTTATGGTGACGGTGGGGTGGCACCCTCAAACTTTGTTTGGGGGTGAGTCGTTTCCATCGTTTCCGGCCCAAACGGAGTTTGAGCCGGCCACCCTTGGCACCCTTGCGAGAGGACGGGGCAGATGGGGGCATCTGCCGCCCACAAGATTACGTGCGGCGCGAAGCGATTGGTTCCACATACGATGTTGCTGTGAAGTCCGGTGATCTTAGGGGGGAGTTATCCGCAACGCGAAGCGCAAAGCCATAATATCCGATGTTGCCCGATCGCATCGCAATTATTGGGAAAGAAAGCCGCTGTCCGAAGGATAGAAAGACGATGTATGGGAAATGCTGGAAAATCATGCCGGCGAAGTTAGCCGCGGCGCGAAGCGCAAAGCCATAATAGACGGTGTTGCCGTGAAACTGAGTGTTATGCTGAGGAGTGAGCCGCCGTCCGAAGGATAAGGCTTACAAAGTAAGCTGGGAGACAGGGATTCGAACCCCGATACTACGGTCCAGAGCCGTATGTCCTACCATTGGACGATCTCCCAGTTTGGACTACTATCGGCAAACGAGCCCGTTTTCACAAGTCGTTTGACCGATCTGGTGCGTCGAATATAATGAATCCAATCGCGTTGTCAAGCAACACAATTGATAAATATCCACCAACGTCAAATCGGCGATAATCGGGTCATCGGGGCTTTCTTACGCGCATTATTCGTTGTAGGCATTTGATTTATCAAATGCTTGCCGAGGACATGATAAATCATGTCCCTACAACCGATCAGGGACCTACGACAGATCAAGCCCCTACAAAAGGCCGCGCTAAGTGGATTCTTCCGAGAGGATGGGGCAAACGAGAGCGTCTGCCGCCCACAGATCGGTACTCCAACGGGGACCGCAGGCATCGGGTGGGTTTGGTTTAGCGGCTGAACTGGCGGATCAGAAGCGCCTTCCCCGCGATGGCAATCCGCGCTCGGCGGGCGGTGATACGATTTCGCAGGGGGCGGCTGTCGCCGCGCTTGATCTTGAGACTGTCGGCGCGATACTCGCAACCGGTGCTTGTCAGTTCGATTCTACTGGAGATCGGTATAATCGAGACCATATCACCGGCGCTGTCGTTGATAGTGGTCGATTCGTCGACCAGACAGCGCGCCTCGTAGCGGCGGTTGATTATTCTGACTGTGATGGCCGGGCCTCTCTTTTTGCGAGGCACCGCGGTCAGGAGCATCAGGTTACCCAGGAAATGATCCGGCTCGCCGACGGTCGGCATAACGATATCGATCCGCCGCGCTCCGTTCTTCAAGCAGTAGTCCAGCGCGAGATGCGAATCGGTTTTGTCTTTTATCTGAGGGAACGAAAGGATTTCGGCCCGATCGCGGATTTTTTTCGGGACTATTTTGGCCGAGTCGAAATCGCCGATGATAAAATCCGGTTTAAGCCCGGCCTTGATAAAAAAGCGCAGCCCACCGTCAACCGCGACCATGACCTTGCCCCGGCAAAGTCGCCGATAGTAAGGCAGATCCGCCGCGCGATAAGTGCCGTGCAGAAACAGGATACAGCTTTTCATTCGGAGACCATTTCCATTGCGATACTGGCCGCACCCAACAGCGCGGTCCGGTCTTCGATAATCAGCCCGACCGGCATATCGGCCAGCAGTGAACCCATCTTTCCCTTTTTAACAAACCGCTCCATGAACCGGCCCTTGTCGAGCACAGTCATAATTTGGGGCGCGATCAGCCCGCCGAGAAAGATACCGCCGACAGTCATCCCCTTCAGCGCCAGGTTGGCCGCCTCGGAGGCGTAGCAGTCGACAAACATGTCAAATGCCTTGACCGCGATATCATCGCTTCCGGCCAGCGCCTTCTCGATAATCTTCGCCGGGCGATCCTTCGCTTTTTTCATCCAGTCCGGCTTGGTAGCCCGGTTGGCCGCCAGCATAAACTCAAAGGTCGATTCAAGGCCGGCCAGACTGACTACATCCTCGGTCTCGACATACCCCTGCCCGCTGTAAAGGTATTCCCATAATTCGGTTTCGAGCTGGTTGCCGGGGGCGAAATCGACATGGCCGCCCTCGGAGGCGTACGGGCAGTACCGCTCGCCATCGAAGTATATCAGCGCCTCGCCCAAGCCGTGCCCGGCGGCGATCAGGCCCATATTGCCGTACTCGACCTGTTTCCCCTTGTTGATCGTGAAGAACTTTTCATCGCTCAGTTGAAACAGCCCGAAGGCGGTAGCATAGATGTCGTTGACCACTGCGACCCGGTCGAGTTCGTATTCCTTCTCAATCTCCGGACCGTCGATTTGCCAGGGGATATTGGTCGCGCTGACCCGGTTGTTGATCACCGGTCCGGCCACCCCGAGGCAGAGCACATCCATCCTGCCTTTGGCGTTGCGAAGATAGAGGCTCAGGATCGAGCCGAAATTGGAGAAGTCACGATTGACGTAACGGGCCTGGCTGTAAAGCTGGGGCCGTCCGTTATGAATTTTCACACGGGCCAGATCGGTGGTCGTGGCCGTGATATATCCGGCTATCATATTCTACATCATCTCCATCAAACCGCATTCGTGTGCGGGGGGTACTGTTCATATACCGAGGATCGCCTTCACCTTCGCCGTCACGGAGTCGGCGTCGAGGCCGAGCAGACGGTAGACATCGTTCGCGTTGCCGGAGGCACCGTAACGCTCCACGCCCATCTTGGTTAGCTTCGTACTTAACCCGGATTGGAACATCGCCTCGCCGATCTGCGCCCCGAGGCCGTTTTTCACATTATGATCCTCAAGTACGACTACGTTGTCGTAACCGGCCAGCGTTTTCAGATCATCGGCATGAATGTCGCTCCAGTCGGAGATTGAAAAGAGCGCGACCTTCGATCCGGCCTGTTTGACAGTCTCCCATGCCTTGACCGCGATACTGAGCATATTCCCTGCGGCGACCAGCGCGACTTTGTCGCCGGAGCGAATCTGCTCTATCCGACCGTAGCGGTATACGTAGCCCTCGCCGAAGAACGGCTTGCCCTCTTCGTCGAGAATCGTCGGCACTTTGGAGCGGCCCATCACCACCGCGAAATTGCCCGGTCGCGACATGACATAACGCGCCACCCGGTCGGTCTGATTCGGATCGGCGGGGGTGATTACTTTCCATCCGAAAGTAGCGTTGAGCAGGGCGAAATAATCGATACACTGGTGCGTGACACCATCCTCGCCGACCGCCAGCCCACAATGGGTACAGAACAGCTTCAGGTTGCCCTTGTTGATATCGTTCAGGCGGGCCTGGTTGTAGGTTTCATCGACCGCAAAGACGCCGAAATCGGACCAGATCGAAAGCGCCTTCTCCGTCGATAGCGATCCGGCCGCGGTGGCTGTGCTGTGTTCGGAGATACCGCATTGGAAAAAGTTATCCGGGTACTTCTGGCCGAACTCTTTTGTTTTGACCGAAACCGCCAGGTCGCAATCATAGACCCCCATGACAAAATCTTCGCGGCTCATGTTGGCGTCGGCGACCGATACGAGCGCTTTGCCGAAAGCGCTGCGGCAGTCGGAGTGGGCGTCGGCGGCATAAATGATCGATTCACCCGGGTTGACCAGCGGGAAGTTCTCCGGCGGCGAGTTGTGTTCCATCAGCGGCTCTTCGGCTCGTTTTTTCTTGTAGGCTTGAAGATCGTTTTCAATCCCGCCCAGATCGCTCAGGGCCTGGTCGAGTTTATCCGGCTTGACCGGCGCGCCATGAAAGCCCTCGTCGTTTTCCATAAACGAAACGCCCTTGCCCATTATCGTATTGGCGAGGACCATAATCGGGGCGCCGTTATTGTGGTAGATCCGGTGCATGGCGCCGTATATCTGGTCCAGATCATGGCCATCGATTTCGATCACCTGCCAGCCGTCGGCCCGCCATTCCTCGGCGATATTCTGCGGCATGACCTCCTCGATCTTGCCCGAAATCTGCAGCCGGTTGTAATCGATAATAGCCGCCAACTGCGACAGCTTATACTTGACCGCGATCCGGCGTGACTCGGCTATCTGCCCCTTCTGCTGCTCACCGTCACCCATAGCGACGATCGTGCGGAAATTCTTGCCGGAAAGACGGGAATAGATCGCCTTGCCGATACCGACCGCCAGCCCCTGTCCCAGGTTGCCGGTGCCCCATTCGACACCGGGGACCGACCGCTCGACATGGCCCTCGAACGGCGATCCGGCCAGCCTGAACTGCGTGACCGCGTCATCGACATCGAAAAACCGGGCCGCGCCCAGGGCGGCATATACACCGGGGGAGGTATGGCCGTGCGAAATAATTATTCGATCCCGGTCATCACGCCCCGGCTCTTTCGGGTCGACATTCGCCAGATTGTACAGGGTGAGATAGATATCGATCGACGACATCGATCCGCCGGGGTGGCCGGATGCCGCCAGGGTGGTCATCTTGACGATATTGCCGCGGGCGATGCGCCCCATCTCGGTCAGCTTGTCATGCCATTCGGCTGAGAGAGTCTTTTCGTTAAAGCCACGCCATGGATCAAACATCAATTATGATTCCTTTCATCGCTCCTCGCTGTCGGCGGATAATATCTGTCTCGAGAACTGATTCTATGCGGCCGGGCGGCCAACAGGGTCCAAACAGTTGAGAATTCTATTCGTCTCAATGGAACTTATCTTCGTAACGCCTGCGTTTTTTGGGTAAGCGTCTTCTGGTCCTCGTTGCGGAAAAAGGCTGTCCCCATCACCAGTATATCCGCGCCGGCGGCGACTATGCGAGCGGCGTTATCGCCGTCAACCCCGCCGTCGATTGCGATCTTTGTCGCCAGACCATGTTGATCAATATGGTTGCGGGCGGCGCTCACGCTATCGAGAGCGGATTCAATAAATGACTGCCCGCCAAAACCGGGAAAGACCGACATCACCAGCAGCAAATCAAAATGCTCCAGAAAGGGCAGCACTTTGGCCGGATCGGTGTCGGGGTTGATCGAAATTCCGGCCTCCACCCCCGTCTCTTTCAACCGCGCCGCCAGTTCAATCGGATTCGGTCGCGCCTCCAGATGAAATGTGATCGAATCCGCGCCCGCTTTGATAAACGGCTCGAAATATCCCTCCGGGTTGGAAAGCATCAGGTGAACATCGAGAAACAGGCCAGTCAGGCGGTCGATGGTTTTCACAATCGACGGGCCGAAAGAGATATTCGGGACAAAGTGACCGTCCATGATGTCCAGATGCAGCAGATCGACTCCGGCCACTTCAGTTTTCTTGATTTCGTCGGCCAGACGGGAGAAATCCGCGGCCAGTACCGATGGTGCAACCTTTGCCATGGCGACAATGTATTCAGTTTGTCGTGGCTTGGCAACTGAAAATGGGTCGAATTATTCGCGGCGTGGGTTGGAATTGAAGTTCTCGATCACGATGCGGGCGTTTCGCTTCAATCCCTCCGGCTGCGGTCGTGTGAGCGGTGTCCCGGCAGTCAGTTTGAGGAATTCATCGCGATTGGCCATGCCGATTACCTGTTCGGTATCGAGAAATTCGCCCACGCCGTATTTCGGACCGAATTCCTTCTGGCTGGTAACGACCGCACGTCCGTTGTGCGGGCAGACCTCCTGGCAGATATCGCAGCCGAAAATCAGGTCACCCATCTTACGGGCGAACTCATCCGGAATCTCGGTAGGTCGTTCGATTGTCAGGTAGGAGATGCATCGCCGGGAATCGATAGTTCGATCCGGCAGAATCGCCCCGGTCGGGCAGGCATCGACACAAAGGCGGCAACTGGCGCAACGGCCGTGATTTACAGCTTTCGGATCATCCGGCTCAAGTGCCAGGGTGGTCACAATCTCCGCCAGGAATATCCAGGAGCCGAACTGGCGATTGATAAGCATGCTGTTCTTGCCGATATAACCCAGCCCGGCCTTTTCGGCGTAGGCTCGCTCCAGAAATGGACCGTAATCAACCCACCATTTGAACTCATCGGAGGCGGTCGGGCCAAGCTCTTTCTTTATCCGGTAGATCAGTTCCTCGGTCAGGCGCCTTATCAGCTTGTGGTAGTCCTTGCCGCGAGCGTAGCGAGAGACGCGGCCGAATATCTTGCCGTCAGTGGACGGATTCTCCGTGTCCGGCCGGTAATAATTCAGCCCGAGCATGATCACCGACCGGGCGTTGTCCAAAAGCAGCGACGGGTCCGCGCGGCGCTCGCTGTGACGTTCCAGCCAGGCCATCTGACCGTGATAGTTCTGCTCCAGCCAGTCATAAAAGTGCCGCCGCGCCTCGGGAATAATCTCAACCGAGGTGACGCCGCACAGGTCAAATCCGGAAGCGGTGGCGAGTTTTTTTATCCGATCGGTGGTCAGCTTCATACGCTGAATATAATACTCACCGGCGGCTGCGGACAGAAATTAAGACATTGTTAAACCACTCCGATTTGGTCTGAAAAAGGATTCGTCACTTCCGGAAAATCAATACCGATTAGTGTGAGTTTTACTATGGCGTCTAATTCGGTTAAGCCTGTGGCCGACAAGCGCTATTCATGGTAAAAAAAAGCAAATGGGATTGACAAACCGGAGTGCCCTGTGTACCTTTCGGCCCGAAAATCTTATTGTAATAATGTCATTTCGTTTGACGTTTTTTTATATGCACTTTTGTGAAAGAATTCTCAATCTATCGGCAATTGACAAGTACTCTGTCAGCCCCTTGTCCGACGCCACAGACCTGTCGCGTAACAATATCTCGTGCGATACCCCGAGAAAGGAGTTCAAATGAGCGCAGGAAGATATCTTCTGGTCAGATTCACTGACCGTGAGAAACTAATCCCTGCCATTGAGACCATTGGCGACTCAGAACAGATCAGCAAATGGAATGCTGTCGATGGTCATTTCAGTCTCGTGCTCAAACTGAAAAACAACGATCAGGCCTTTGTTGAGACGGTCAGTAACCTCGACGGTTTCGCCGAGGCGTCGACCTGTGAAATTGTCGACGACAAAGAACAGAACGCGAAGCCGGGTGATGAGCTCAACAACAGCTACCTGTTCATCGAAACCGCGCCGGACAAACAGAAGGCGGTTCTGGAGATTCTGGAGAAAATCGACGCCGTGAGCTTCTGCTCGCCGTGCACCGGCGACTATGATCTGGTGGCGGTTATCCAGGGCGAAACCTTTGCCGATATAGATCGCTTAGTTGATGAACAATTCAGAATGCTCGATGGTGTGCTGCGACTAAAGCAGGATCGCATCATCTATCTCGATAAAATTTAGGAGAGATTTCCATGGCTCGGCAAACCACCGACGACTTCAAATCCTTCAACGTAGACCTGTGGAAATACGACGGTCAGGAGGGTGCGCTGATACCGCTTTTGCAGTCGGCGCAGGACACCTACGGTTATGTCTCGGAGAAGGCGATCGACTACATCAGCCATATCACCGACATTCCGGCTGCCGATATCTACGGCGTGGTTACCTTCTATGCTCAGTTTCGCACCAAGCCGCTCGGCAAATATGTAGTCAAAGTATGTAACGGCACCGCCTGTCACGTCAACGGCGCCAAATCTATCGGCGACACAATCACCGATGAGCTTGGCATCGGTTATGACGAGACCACCGATGACGCCAGTTTCTCGCTCTTATCGGTCGCCTGTATCGGCTGCTGCTCGCTGGCGCCGGTCATTCTGATCAACGACGAGACCTACGGCCGACTGACACCGTCCAAGCTGCGCAAGATTATTCGCCAGTACAAGCAGAAGGCCAAAAAGGACAAAACGAAAGAAAGCGACTGAGGATAGAGTATGAAGACGGTTAAAGTTGGACTTGGAACGTGCGGAATCTCAGCCGGCGGACAAAAGGTCTTCCAGGCCCTTCAGGACGAACTGAAGGAGCATCCCGGTGCGTTCGAGCTTAAAGAGACCGGCTATATCGGCATGTGTTACCGGGAGGTCCTTGTCGAGGTCTCGAACGGCGACGGCTCGACCCGCATGTACGGCGAGGTGACTCCCGAACGGGTCGGCCGAATCGTGGAGGAAGATATCATCGCCGGGGCCACTATCGATGAATGGCTGGTCAGCGGTGAAGGCCGCGAGGTGGGTTTCTTCGAGAACCAGGACCGGATCGTGCTGCGCAACTGCGGCATTATCGATCCCGGTTCGATTGACGAATATATCGCCCGCGGCGGCTACGAAGGCGCCCGCACGGCCCTGACCGAAATGACTCCCGACCGGATTATCGAAGAGATCGAAAAATCCGGACTGCGCGGTCGTGGCGGCGGCGGTTTCCCAACCGGCATGAAATGGAAATTCACCAAAAACGCCCCCGGCACCAAAAAGTATATCATTTGTAACGCCGACGAAGGCGATCCGGGCGCGTTTATGGATCGCTCGATTCTTGAAGGCGATCCGGCGGCGGTGCTCGAGGGCATGATTATCGCCGGCTATGCTATCGGCGCCGACGAAGCCTACGTCTACTGCCGGGCCGAGTATCCCAAAGCTATCGCCCGGTTGCGTCTGTCAATTGCGCAGGCGATCAAGAAAGGCTTCCTCGGCAAGGGAATTTTCGGCACCGATTACAATTTCAAGATCAAAATCAAAGAGGGTGCCGGCGCTTTTGTCTGCGGTGAAGAAACAGCCCTGATCCACTCGATTGAAGGCAAGCGCGGCATGCCACGTTTCCGTCCGCCGTTCCCGGCGATCAGCGGTCTCTGGGGCAAGCCGACCAATATCAACAATGTCGAAACCTTCGCAAACGTCCCGGCGATCCTCCGCAAGGGGGCCGAGTGGTACAGGCGACGCGGCACCGACTCGGCGCCCGGCACAAAGACCTTCGCGCTCGCGGGCAAGGTCGTCCGCACCGGGCT
>DAOWIC010000272.1 GCA_030641085.1 Calditrichota bacterium | reverse complement strand
GTCGACCGGGTCGCCGAGCGATTCCGCGAGAAATTCCAGCTTAATATCGGCGCCGATGATGTAGCCGGCTTCGTGAACATGCTGGAATCGAATTTCTTTCTGGAGAACAGCCGCTCGGAGCAGGAGATTTCGCGCAAATCATATCGCCCGACCAAACGGAGGTCGCTCTTCTCGCGGCTGCTCTTTGTCAAGATCAAGGCCTTCAATCCGACCGCGATCCTCGACCGGCTGGTGCGCCTCTACCGCCCGTTTCACAGTCCGGGCTGGTTGATCGTACAACTCGCGCTGATACTCTTCGGCGTCGGGCTGCTGCTGGCCAATAACAGCCATTTCTCGGTCAGGCTTTACGAGATATTCAATATCGGCTCGATTGTCACAATCGTGCTCGCCTTCTTTATTCTGATGACTGTCCACGAATTCTCGCACGCCCTGATCTGCCGCTACTACGGCGGCGAGGTAAAGGAGCTGGGCTTCCTGTTTTTGTATTTCCAGCCCTGCTGCTATTGCGATCTTTCCGATGCCTGGCTCTTCGAGAAGAAGAAACACCGCCTGGCGGTCACGCTGGCCGGGCCGTATTCGGGACTGGTCCTGCTGGCCCTCACAGTAATCGCATGGCGGGTGACCATGCCGGGCAGTGGCGTCAACGAACTGGCCCAAATCCTGGGCATAGTAATATGGGTGACGCTGATATTCAATCTCAACCCGCTGATCAAGCTCGATGGATACTATCTTCTCTCCGACTGGCTGGATATCCCCAATCTGCGGGCGAAATCGTTCGCCTACCTGGGCAATTTTGTCAAGCGCGTTATCCTCGGCTGGCCAATCGAGCCGATTGAGGCCTCCCCACGGGAAAGAAAGATCTATCTCAGGTACGCGATCCTGGCGGCGATTTACACGGTGGCGCTGCTTGCCTGGGTGCTCTGGATCATCTCTGGCTTCATGTTTCGGGTGATGGGCGGGGCAGGAATATTATTGTTGTTCGCCGTTTTATTCTATACTATAAGAACAAATATAGCGGGCCTCGCCAGGGGTATAATAAGCCATCTGAGATATATGAAAGATATACTAAAAAGACCGGCGCGACTGATCAGCTACATTCTGTTGCTGGTTATTTTTGTCGTCCTCGTGTTTGTGATTCGTTTCCCGCATACGGTAAACGGTGAGGTGACAGTTCGGCCGATTGCCGAATACACGCTGCGGCTGAATAATTTCGGCCTGCTCGAAAAACGGTTCCGTCGCGGCGGGGCCGAATCGGAGAGCAAGTCCAGCTACCTGCAGATGGCCTCGACCGACATGGCATCGCTTGACCTGATGCCTAAGGTACAGGATGGTCAGGTGGTCCGGCCGGGGGACACGCTGGCGGTTATTATATCCAACCAGGTTTCGCAGGAGATCGAGGCGGAGCAGTCGTTGCTGGAAAGATATGAGCGCGACCTGGCCCTGCTGCGCTCGCCGCCCAAGAAGGAAGAAACCGACGAAGCCCGTGCCGCCGTCGATGCGGCCAAGGCGAGCTATCAGCAGAAATTTCGCGATGAGCGGCGAATCGCCACCCTGGCCGAAAAGGGTCATGCCAGCGATGAGGAACTGGAAACCGCTCGCTCAACCACTTCGATAGCCAGAGCCGAGGCGGAGAACAAGGCCGCCCGACTTGAGCTTCTAATGTCACCGCCCAAACCGGAAGAAGAGGCGGTGATTCTCTCCGAAATCGATAAGCAGCAAGCGAAACTCCGGTTTCTGTACAGCCAGAAAGACGCGCAGTCGATCACAACGCCGATTGCCGGCAAGGTGGTCATCGATTATCAGCAGAACGAATTTCTGTCGGTGGTCAACAACGGGGTGGTAGAGGTCCTCGTACCGGTCAGCGATTTTGATTTCAAACTGGTGGCGCCGGGCCAGCGCGTGAAACTCAAAGTGCGCTCATTCACCAACCGTCTGTTTAAGGGCACGGTCGTCCATATTCCCCGGGGCGCGGTACCAAACAGCACCAATGCGAACTTTTACGCCTCGGCTATTCTCGACAATGAGGACGATATCCTGACCGACGGCATGACCGGCTATGCCAAGATCGATATTGGTCGCGCTTCGCTATTCACACAGGTAATGCGAAAAATCGCGTCCATTATCCGCGTTGAATTCTGGTCCTGGTGGTAATCGGCGCGGAGGATTATTTTTCCGCCTGAGAAAAAAATTCCCATCGCAATCCACGTAATCGTTTGTCGCAACACAATATCGCATCGCATTGTAACAAATGCGATCGCATTCCGTATTGTCTATTTGGACATAAAGGTATATAAATCTGAGCATTTGCCTTGACGTAAATCGTATTAGTAGTATATTAGTCGTGAATCATTGTATTAAAAAGAAAACCTTCCATGTCAAATGGAAGGCCAATCGAGAATGCACGTAAGGAGGTGAGTGGATGGCCGATTACAAGTTGACCATTGAAAAACTCGAAGCACGTATCGCCCCGGCTCTTAGCATGGGCGGTCAGTAAGGTTTAGACCTTAAGGCATTTTTGCGAGGACAGGGAATGATCCTGTCCTCTTTTTTTTTGGCCTAAAACCTCACTGAGCCGCCTTATCTCTTCGACCAAAAACTCTATTGAGCGCTGGCTCTGGAATGTCGTCAGATCTTCAGCGTTGCGAATCTTCGCCGCCACCTCTTTACAAACACTTAAAGCGAGCCGGTAATTTCGGTAGCTGATTTCAAAATCGCGTTCGCTGAATGCGATCTGCCCCAACAATGTGAGAGATCGGATTTTCTGAGCAGCGATTCCACAGGCTTCACTGTGTTGCCGGGCGCGATCGAGGTAGTTTTTCGCCCGGTTCATGTTGTCGGTGGCCATCATATATTCTGCGGCGACGTTGTACAGTCGGGCCAGTTCGTAATCATCGGTCAGCTTATCGATAGCGGGGCCGACTTCCAACCAGCAGCGTCGTGCCTGATCCAGCTCGCCCGAGTTGACCAGTCTTTCGAGTCGGTTCAATCTCAAGATGGTGGCGGCATGGCGCGCTTGAATCTGTCCCGCCAGTTCAATCCCTCTCTGGTGAGTCGTATCATCGTCGCTAAGTTGGGTCAGAAGCAGAATCGCGTCCAGTTCGTGGGCCTGATCGCCACACTGGACCGCTTTTGTCCGCGCGTCGGTGGTCAGGTTCAACGCCTGGGTGGGGTCGCCAATCAACAATTTCAGGCAGGCCTGTTCAAGTATCAGGCCGATCTCAAGCTCATGGTCATCGATCTCGCTGATCATCTCGTCGGCCTTCTGCAGGTACTGTTCGGCATCGGCGATGCGCCCCATGCGCAGCAGAACCGCCGCCATGCTTTTGCTGAAACTGCCCAATCTCGGTTTGTCGCCGAGTGAGTCCGCCAGCGAAAGGCCTTCCTTAAGGTGGGTGAGGGCCTCTTTGAGCCGCCCGGCCGTCAGCAGGATCTGCACTATGCTGTCAATGTTGTTCAGCATCTCTCGTTGTGATCCGATACTTCGATTTATTCTGAGGGCTTCGGTCAGGTTGGACACCGCCTCATTAATCGCGCCCTGAAGATACTGCACCCAACCGAGGTTGTTCATAGTCCGGGCTATTTCGCCCCGATTCCCGATTTCCTGTTTCAGGTTAAGAGAGAGCTGCAGCAATCTGATGCCCCGCTGGTAGCGTCCAACTACGATATATATCGTACCAGCGTTGCTCAGCGAGGAGGCCATGTCCGCTCGGGCATCGAGGCGGCGTTGGATACGGAACGCCTGTCGATAATGCGACAGCGCTTTGGCGTGTTCACCAGCCACCCAGTGGATATTGCCGAGATTGTTCAGGGTGTGCGAGATTTCCAGTTCGTCGTTGAGATCTTCATAAATCTTCAGCGCCATGCTGAGCGCGTCAAGGCCCTCGGCGCTGCGCTGTTTGAGCTTGTACAGATCTCCGAGTTGCTTGTAGGTCTCCGCCAGCAATTTATCGGTGGGATGGTCAAAGTACATGGCAATGACACTATCGTAGACCTTATGGGCTTTCCCGGTCTCGCCCTGTTCTTTGAGGATGTCGCCTTTGGTTTTTGACAGATGCCGGATGAGGAACTCGCGCTTGGTCAGCCGCCCGTAATCAATGACACTGTCCAGGACCTGAAGAGCCTCGATATTTTGGTTCTCTTTGTTCAGAGCGATCGCCGCCTGGTATCCACAGCGCTCCGCCGCCTCAAGCCGCCCGGCCTGCACGTTGAGCCGTGCCGCCAGTGGGTGCATTTCGGCCAGTTCCGCTTTTGCGGCCAGTCGACCGGAGATACGCCGAACCGTGCCCTGATGCAATAGATGCGGCAGCAGGTCGTACAGCAGAGTCGGTACATTCTTAAGACGCTCCGCGGCGGCATATCCCATCGCCCGGGCGTTATCCGGACCGTCTGCAAGCGCGGCGATGATCATCGCTTTTTGGTTGCTCAGAGTTGCATACTCAAATCTGCGGAGCGCCTTGCGCCTGAACGCGCGGGGGAGATAGACTCTTCCGCAAAGGGT
>DAOWIC010000029.1 GCA_030641085.1 Calditrichota bacterium | reverse complement strand
GCACGCGAATCAAGCGTCGCTTTTCGTTTCTTCAACAACCTCAACTTCGCTTTCACGGCAATTTTCACAGTAGCCCTGGATTTCGATCTTGAAATTCTCTGGAGTGAAATTGTAATCGCTCGTCTTGTGCGCCAGCATGCCCACAATCTGCTCGACATTGAACTCGATCAGCTCTTTGCACTTGAGGCAGTATAAATGTCCGTGCGGGATATTCGTCACCCGGTCGTAGCGCGTGATACCGTCACCGATATTCACCACTTCCGCCAACCCGACCCGGCAAATCAACTTCAGATTGCGCCAGACCGTGCTGTAACCGACCGTGTTATCCTGAAGACGAACCTTGTCGTACAACTCATCTACGGAGACATGCCTGCCCAACTCGAAAAACGAGCGAAAGATGAGCTCCCGTTGGGGGGTCATCTTAAAGCCTTTGGTTCTAAGAAACTCTTTCATCCACTCCTGCTACCAAAAAAAACGCTAAATGAAAACGATTATCATTTTCAATGATATACTATATTTATCGGAAAGTCAAGGGAAATCGTTAACTTTTTCACAATGGAATTGCGCCCCCTATACTGTTACCGGCCAACAAAATAGCCGCCCCATACGGAGCGGCTATCGCAGAAAATCGGCGCCAAAAGCGAATTAATGGAATCACTTCAAGAGCATCATTTTCCTCGTCTCGGCCTCATCCCCCCGGCTCAAGCGGTAGAAATAGATCCCCGATGCCACCTTTTTGCCGCCGGCGGCAGTGCCGTCCCATTCGACCGTGTAAGTACCCGGTATCTGGACTTCATCGACCAGCGTCTTCACTTTGCGGCCCAGCATATTGAAAATGGCCAGTTTGGTCCGGGCCAACTCGACTCCGGATGACGAAACGGCCCGAAGCGTGTACGAAATGCTCGTGGTCGGATTGAATGGATTCGGATAATTGTAGCCCAGGTCGAAATTGGTCGGCAGTTGCACAAACGAACGGCCGTCGTAGACATCGGTCTCAAACCCACCAAAGAAATCAACCACTCGGGTGAGCAGCGTATCTTTGCTATCACGCACGCCGTCGTCGATAAATTCAATCCCGAACGAAACAAAGACGGTTCGGTACGATCCACTGTACGTTACACCGTTGATATCCGGTCCTTTGATTGTAAAAGCAGCTTCCCCTCCAGGCATGACAGTGAAGGTCGGGCAGGTGTAAAAGTTATCGATTGTCGTAAAATAGCTCGTTCCATCGCCAACCGGATTTCCAGTCACTCCCACGTACTCCGGGTGCTGCATAGTTCCAGCGACCGAGACCTTGAAATAGTCGGCCATAAAGGCCGAATCCAGATCGTGCATCTCGTTCGCAGCGGTAGCGCTTGACAGGAGCAGATTACCGTTCCCGTCGAGATAGTCCCGCATCGCGTTGATATCGTTCATATCTATCGATGGCGAGCCGGTGACCGGTCCGGTATGCCAGAAGACAATCTGGTACTGGCTCAGTTCCGCACCGGACGGCGTTCCTTCGATGTCGGTATGCCAGACAGCGGTGGGCACCCGCTTGTTGTAGATCGTGCCGCGGTAGACCTCTTCCCAATCGCTGCCGTCATCGTCATCCACCACCAGGATATTCGGCTTGCCCATAGGGGCTTCAAAGCCGAACCTTGTACTGTAATTTTCGCCTCCCAGCACACCATCGACCGAGTCCGCCGTGATCGTCAGGTAGAAACTGTCGATTCTCGGATCGAGTGTGTCCGGCAGGGTGAACTCAATTGGGTACAGGGCGTTGTGACTCTCGGTCGGGGAAAAGATGCCCGGAATGGTAATATCGTTGGTGACGAATTCCAGATCGGGATTGTCGGGACTCAGGTGGGCATGGGCGTTGTACGCCGGGAGCATCAGGTTTTTCACCTTGAAATACATCTGCACCGTCTCCCCCGCCTCAAACAAGCCGTTACCATCACCGGACTGGGAATCATCGATCACCAGTGAGTCGCTGCCCGACAGCACGACATACGGCCGGGAATAAGAAATATCCAGATCGACGGTCATGATCTCACCCGCATCGGATATATTCCAGACACCGATCCGTGTCGGCAGCGAAGCGTAGGTGGTCGCCGCCGGAGTAGTCAGGTCGTGGAAATTGCGATTATCGACAAAGCCCGGGAAAGGGTCGCCGACATCGCCGATACTGCCGCCAAAAGCGAGTTGGTCTTCGCCATCCGCCTGCTCCAACGCTACCATGTAGTTGTAAGGATTGGAATTGGTCGCTTCGCCTTCGTCAATGTGATAAATAAGCAGACCGTTGCCGGGCAGGCCGACATCGAAGCCGACCTTCTGCCGGTTTTCCACAATCCAGTATTCGTCGCTGCCGGCGATACCGTTGCTCAGTTTGTAGGCCACCGGTTGATCCTCGATCTGCGGGATCTCAACCCGGTACATATTGTCAACAACGTCGATCAGTTGAATGAAGCCGACTTCGTTCTTACACCAGGAATCAAAATGGGCCGGACGTTGCGAGTTGCCGTTGTAGCTGCCACTCGCCATCACCGACCAGTGCCCCAGTCCCTGTGATTCGCCGGTCTCGTCACTGATATCGTACAGATCGGGCAATCCGATAAAGTGCCCGTACTCATGGCAAAAGACGCCGATCGGTGACAGATCATACCCGTACTCCTCCGGGTTCATCGTGTAATCGCTCACCCAGACACCGTCGTATTGCTGGTCGGTGTACAAATTCCACTTGTGCGACCAGATACCCCGCTCGCCGATCTCGGGCCCCGGGCCGGAGTGAATGATTATCACTCCGTCGCAGTAACCGTCGCCCTTATAATCATACTGAGAAAAGTCGACGCCGTCGTTATCGGCGTGCTGCACGGCATGTAGAGCCAGATACTGTGCATTGTTCGGGAAGCTTGCGGCGCCCAGACCTATACTGTCCGGTCCCATGTAGTAGGTGTAGTCCATCGGCATCCGATACCAGCCGACAACGTCACCCTCGATATAGAAATTACCGTAGGAGTTTTCGAGGTAATAGTCCGTCATCGACCCGGTCGGGTTGACAATCAAATCGTTCTCGCGATCGGAGAATAGAATCGAGTCAAAATCGGCTGCGGTTCCCGCGGCGCGGTTGCCGGTCCAGGGCCAGTCATTGAAGTCGACCATGATGACCAGCACGCGCACGGTGTCGACCGCGGCCGCTCCGAGCGCCATGCGGTCGGGGGTTTTGTCCTTGCTTATTACCGGGTGTTCGGACGGTTCGCTGCCGCCATTGGCGCGGAAGTTTTTCCAGGCCGCGATTTTCTGATCATAGGTACCGTCTGCTTTCCATTTTTCGATAGCCTCCCGGCTGGGAGCGACGGCAAATGAGGTGGCGGCAAGAGTGATCAATATGAGAAGAGAGAGCAGAATTCGCATCGAAGCGCTTCGGGGCAGCATGTTGTCATCCTTTTTTAAGTATCGTTCGCAGTATAAATTGATTCCAGGCAGATCCGGTTCCGTTTTTATCTGTACTTGCTCACCTAAGAAGCAACATTTTCTTCGACTGCACAAATGATTCAGTGCTGAGACGGTAGAAGTATATCCCGCTCGCGACCTCCGTGCCGCTGTCGGTCGTCGCATCCCACTCAAACCGGTGTTCGCCCGCATCCAGCAGACCGATGTGGAGGTTTTTCACTTTGCGGCCGAGGACATTGTAGATATCCAGCGTAACCGTGCCGGCCTCGGCCAGCGCAAACGAGATATTGGTGGTGGGGTTAAACGGATTGGGGTAGTTCTGAAATAGCTCAAACGCATCCGGCAACAGTCCATTGTTGTCTTCCACCGCCAGCGCGTTGGAGTTGAAACTGGCTTTCGCCTGATCGACATTGCGATAGAGTTCGTCGATATCGGCGGCCGCGACAAGAGCAAAAGCGACCGTCATCGAGTCGCGCGCTCCGACCGTAAACGAGCCGGAGGAGACCAAAAACATCAGGTCGCCTTCAAGGGCACCGTCCACATCATTCTGTTCATCGGCGAGAAGGTCAAACAAGGCGCTGCCGCTGAAGCCGGTCTTGCCACCATCGTTTTCAAACGCCTTGAAACCGGTGATGTTCTCAAGCGCCACCAGCCCGGCATACTGGCCATCCTCGCCGAGCTGATATATCATCTGGGTCTCGGCGTCAAACCAGACCCGGTCCTCAACCGACAGATCGAAGTCGGTCAGGAATCCGAAATGGAGATTGGTAATCGGCTCGATAGTACCGTTGACTAATTCGTAGCGAACCAGAAGAAAACCGTTGTCGGTTACATCGTGGGCGCAAATCGTTTCCTGCCGAACGCTGATCGGAATCGGAATAGCCGAGTAGTTGTCGTCGAAGACGGCGGTCCGGTGCATGGCGCCCTCGGTATCCATCCAGGGATCGCTGAGATCTTCGACCGGGCTGAAATCGGATACTCTGAAACCGCCGTACTCGCCGCGAATGGCGCGGGAGAGCTGCAGGCTATTTCGGCCGATCACCAAACCCGCCTCGTAAAGCAGATTGGCGCCGCCGGCGAATCGGAAACCCTCCCCCGCTACATTATAGATCGAGCCGGGCGCAAAGCCAAACTGCCCAAAATCGGAGACCGCTACCTCGATCGTGCCGTTGCTGTGCGCGGCGATATCACCCTTGGGGCTAACGCCGACTGTCAGCGCAAACGAGAGCGTGTCACAAGTGGTGCCGTTGGCCGCCGTCAGGCAAAGCCGGAACGCAATCTCTTCCCCGTTGTACAGGTCATCCGCAAAGGATATCAGGAACGGCTCATAGTTCAGCGCCGTCGTACCGCCATCGCCGAAGTAAAATCCTGCTTCGTCCTGAGCTATATCTATCATGCCTTTGTCGATTTGCGATATCACACCGTACGCGGAGTCAACATTACCGGCCGCGTTGTTAATCATAAGCTGCAGCCCGAAACTCTCGCCCGGGAAAGCGATGCCGTCGTCGGAAACCTGGTAGCCGACAATCTCAAACTCGGCGTCGACCGGAACCTGGACAAATTCGAGCAACCGCGATGCATCGATAAAACCGTGACCGTAGGCGTTATCCTCACCGGGATCGCCGAGGTCGGTCGCGGCCTGGATAAAGGCGTTCTTGATCTCCTCGACCGTAGCATCGGGATTATACTGCCTGACCAACGCGACCATACCGGCCACATACGGCGCCGCCATCGACGTACCGGTCATGTAAAAATAACCGCCGCCCCTGTATGACGAGCGAATCGATACTCCCGGAGCCACAATTTCCGGCTTTACCTGGGTGGTGTCGCACGACGACGGTCCCCGACTGGAGAACGAGCCGATCACCAGTTGGTTATCGACCGCACCGACCGAGAACGAATTGAGCGGCGTGCTGGCGCGATCGGCCGGGTTGCGCAGAGACATCGGATCCGGGCCTTCATTGCCGGCGGCGAAGATAGTCACGATACCGGCCGCCTCAACATTATCTATTACCCCCCAGAAAGTCTCGTCACAAGGTTCGAACAGGCCCCCGGGTATACCCCAGCTATTGAGAATGACATCCGGCACATCGTCGGTGGTATTGTCGTCACCGTCCGGATTGAAGGCCCACTGAAACGCCTCGATAATATCGCTGATAGTCACACTGAGCGACCGTCCCTGATCGATAATACCGGCGGTAATCCACTCCGCCTCGGGCGCAACGCCAAAGGTGTCGGCCGGGGTAGCGCCCACCATAATACCCATCGTGTGGGTGCCGTGACCGGCGTTATCGTACGGCAGAGTGTCAGGGGCGACCATGGAGAACCAGCTCGACTGGAGCGTGGCATGATTACCGCGCCAGCGGTCGGACAGCGCCGGATGGCTTTGCTCTACACCGGTATCAAAAGAACAGACCAGGCGTCCCTTACCCGTCAGGCCGCGCTGCCAGAGATACGGAATATTCAACTGGGCCAGTTGGCTCGAGACCGATGCGGCCAGCGACGGCGGTGCCTTGGAGCCTTCTACCGGCGGATCATAGACT
>DAOWIC010000279.1 GCA_030641085.1 Calditrichota bacterium | reverse complement strand
GGTACGTCCTTATACCCTCGGTACCAATTAACCCGGTAACCCATCCGCCTGGGCGGACTGTGGGATCGTTCTCCCTGCGCTCCGTCAAGATTCGAATCGTACCTTTCAAGATTACGTCCTCCCGTGTTACCCTCAATGTAGACTATGGCGGAGATATTGTCAAGCGGGTGATACGACTGTCGGGTTTCTCCGGACGCGTTGCGCCCTCCGGAATCCGACCTGCCGGTTGTCGAAACTACAGGAGTTTCGACCTACCCGGACTGTGAGGCTCCCCCCGTTTTTTTCTTGCGCGGCCCGACGCGACGGGCTATGTATGGTCCATATATAATCCCGAAGTATGAGGCGAGAATCAAGATGACACGCAAAACCGGCAATATCATTATGATCGGCATGATCGTCGGCGCGGTTATAGGCGTGCTGGGCGGATACTATCTCAGTGCGTTCTTTCTCGAGATCAAATTCCTCGGCACGATGTTTCTAAATGCGCTGAAAATGGTGGTCGTCCCCCTGGTCGTGGCATCGATAATCGTCGGCGTGACATCTCTGGGTGACATGCGGAAACTGGGAAGAACCACCGGCAAGACGCTGGCGTATTATATGACCACGACCGGTTTCTCGGTGCTGGTCGGGATAATCCTGGTGAACCTGATCCGCCCCGGCGACGGGGTGCCGCCTATCGGAGCGGCAGTCCCGGAGTTTATTGCCATGAAAGGCCAGGCGTCGATAGTCGACGTTATAGTCGGTCTGGTCCCGGACAATATCTTCGGCGCCGCGGCCACGGGCAAAATTCTTCCGCTGATTGTGTTCTCGCTCCTGTTTGGCGGTGTTCTGACGGTAATCGGGGAAAAAGGAAGACCGGTCATCGCCTTTTTTGAAGGCATCAACGCCGCAATAATGAAGATCGTCCTGCTTATCATATATTTCGCCCCGATCGGCATTCTTGCTCTAATCGGCGGAATCGTCGCCAAAAACCGCGAGTCGGTCGACGAGTTGGCTGCCGCCCTGGGGCTGTACGCTCTCACAGTCATCATCGGCCTGTTGATTCACGCGGTGATCACGCTGCCGACAATGCTGAGATTCTTCGCCCGGAGAAAACCGTTCGCCTATTTCGTGAACATGGGCCAGGCGCTGACCACCGCCTTCACGACCGCCTCGTCCTCGGCCACTCTGCCGATCACAATGGAGTGTGTCGAGGAGAAAAACAAAGTCGACGAACGAGCGGCGGCGTTTGTACTGCCCCTGGGTGCGACGATCAACATGGACGGCACCGCTCTCTATGAAGCGGTGGCAGCTTTGTTTATCGCGCAGATTTACGGTATTGACCTCTCAATCGGCGCCCAGGTTATCATATTCTTCACCGCTACCCTGGCCTCGGTCGGCGCGGCCGCTATCCCCGAAGCCGGGCTGGTCATGATGAGTCTGGTACTCACGGCGGTTGGCTTGCCGCTGGAAGGCATCGGCATCATCCTGGCGATTGACTGGTTTCTGGATCGCTGCCGGACGACAGTTAATGTCTGGGGTGACTCTATCGGCGCGGCGGTGATCGGCGAAACGACAGAATTTCGCAACAACCGGCAATAATCAGCTTGACCGAATATCGCCGAACCTGTAGATTATAGTCAGACAGGGACGGCATCAGACGAGATCACATCATATTCTAAAACAAGCAGTGTCGAACTGTGGGAGGTTCGTTATGTTTCGCTTACTCCGCGCAACGTTGATCGTATGCTTGCTGATGTCTACCGGTGTCTTTGCCGCCGAACGGGACAATATCTCATTCGAAAAGCTCTTCTACACCATAGATGCCACCGATACCGACAAAAGCCCGGCCGAGGCATGCGTACTCCAGAAACACAATTGCCTTGCGACCGGCTTCATGAGAGGCCAATTGCCGCATGACATAATTGTCACTTACTTCGATCCGGCGATCTGCGGCAGCCCGACCTATCCGTTCGAGATCACGGCGCTCTCTTTTTCGATGTACGGTGAGCCCGGCACGCAGTGGCCGGTCGGCATGGATGTAGTTGTTTTTGCGCTGGCCGAAGCGGGCAATAGTTGTTCCGGGCCGGGTGATGAGTTGTATCGTTTCCACATTGAGTGCGATGAAGCTACTTTCGGCTCGCCCATGGTGGGAGAGGCGAATATCGGCATGGTCTCATTTCCGGAGCCGCTTTGTGTCGACGGTCCATTTTATCTTGGACTGGAATACAACGACCCCGGTGAAGGACCCTTTCCATCGCTGCTTTTCGACACCAACCCCTCCCCTGTCGCCTGCGATAACTGGTACTACTTCGACGAAAACGGCGCCTTCGAGCGCTGGTGGGAATGGTACGAGTTCTGGGCGCTTTGGGAGGTGGACCGACCCGGTTATCCCTGGTTCTGGGTTGACGGCGAGACCTATTCCTCCGGCTGCTGCATCGACGAGGACGAGGATGGTATCTGCGATGATGTTGACAACTGCCCTGGTATCGCCAATGCCGATCAGATTGACGGCGACGGTGATGAAATCGGCGATGAGTGCGATAACTGCCCGATGACGGTCAACCCCGATCAACTCGATAGCGATTACGACGGCGTCGGCAATGCCTGCGATACGGACGATGATAACGACGGCATCCCGGACGACGGCGATATGAGCGGCGATCCGGACGACAACCCGTGCAGCTCCGGCGAAACCTCCGGTTGCGATGACAACTGTCAGACAGTCGTTAACCCGACCCAGATCGACAGCAACGAAAACGGCACCGGCGATGCCTGCGAGGACTGTTGTGAAAATCGGGGCGATTTTGACCATAACGGCCAGATCGATGTCGCCGACATCGTCGCTTGGGTCCAATGGTCATTCGAAGGCGGTACACCGCCCAACTGTGAATGCCCGCCCGGTTTTTATCCCGAGTGCGATGTAGACGGCACCGGACAGGTCGATGTTGCCGACGTTGTCTACTGGGTAAAGTGGTCGTTCCACGACGGTCCGGCACCGACTGGCTGCCCTTGATAAGCCCGCATCAAACTGAACAGCAATCAGATACAACAGCCCCGCCAATCATGCGCGGGGCTGTCTTTTTTCAATACCCCCATATTTCTTGACCGCCTGATATCCGCAATTGAAACTTCCGGCTCGGCAGCCCGTAACTAAGAGCAGATACCAGGACGCAGGAGGAAGAGAATGAAGAAACTGCTAATCATCATATTGGCAATGGCACTTTTCGCGCCGGTGAGTTTCGCGGGCAAGCACCACAGTGTCTCGCACACTTATTCCCATGCGATTATCGATCATGATGACGAACGGCACACGGAGCTGGATGTTGCCGAGGGCTCGGTCTTCGTTACCGGCCGTGACGAATATGACGATGTCTATGGCGAGATGGAGATCACCGAGGATTTCGAGCTCTATGTCGACGGCAAACTGATCGAGACCACGCCCAAGCAGCAGAAGTTGCTCGAAGAATATCACACGCTGATCTTTGGGATTCGCGAGCGAGCCAAAGAAATCGGCTGGGAGGGCGCCAAAATCGGGCTGGCTGGCGCCAAACTCGGGTTGTCCGCGGTGGGACGCGTCTTAAAGATGCTCGTCACCGACTATGACTCCGACGACCTGGAACGCGAGATGGAGCGCGATGCCGCCCGGATCGAGGTGCGCGCCGAAGAACTTGAAGATGCCGCCGAGGAGATCGAACGGTGGGTCGAAGATATCGAAGATATCCACTGGGAGCTTGAGGACGAAATCGAGGAAGTGCGCAAACTGCGCCTCTTCTAATAAAGATCAACACTAACTGTGGCGGTTAGTAACCAGGAGGCGCCCGGAAGCTCAGCGGGCGCTTCTTTTTTTGTCAGCCGAGTAGGTCGGGACCTTTACGGTCCCGACACTGTATCAGGACCACAGGGCTCTGATCTACTCCTCAAACTTTGCCCGGCGACCGTAGAAGACATCATCACCCCACACCGCCATTGTTCGCGCGATCGACGAGCGCATTGTCCCGGCCCGCACGATATTGTGCACCAGTGTCGGCGGGTGACTGTACGGACAGACCTTCATGCACAGCCCGCAATCGGTCCCGGCCAGACGCCAGTAGCGATAGCAGCACTCGATATCCAACTGCCACTTCTCTACCCCGCGCTGGTCGCTCTTGCCGTTTTTGACAATCGCCGCCGAGGGACAGTTGGCGGCACACTTGAGGCACTTCTCGCAAAAATCCTGCAGGCCGAACGTGATTGGCTCGTCGAGCACAAGCGGCAGATCGGTCGTGACCACCCCCAGCCGGACGCGCGGCCCGAACTTGGGCGTCACCAGATAACCCAGCCGACCCAGTTCGCCCAACCCGGCCTCGTGCGCCACCGGCGGCAGCATAATCTGGTAATTACTGCCGGAAATATGCGCCCGCGCCGGATACCCCAGGGCGCGGATATACTCCGCCAGCGCGATTGAGATATTGGTCGCCCGCAGATACTGCCGCGCCGTCTCCT
>DAOWIC010000190.1 GCA_030641085.1 Calditrichota bacterium | reverse complement strand
CGCCGGATGATGGGCAGTACCGGGCCGTTCAGCATGGCGCCGGGCGAAAGTCAGGTCCTGCTTCTGAAACTGGCCGTGGGTCAGGGGGTCGACTATCTCGCCTCGATAACGTCGTTAAGAGAGATTCTCAACAACGTTCCGGAGGCGGCCTGTCCGTTTGTGTTTACTGCGACCAACAGCTCCGGGGCGTTTCTCGGTCAGGCTACGATCAACGGCCTGTCGGCCGAACCGGGCGACTGTGTGGCCGCGTTCGATGAGGACGGCAACTGCGCCGGCGCCGCCGAGATAGTCATCGACAAGGCGGCTTATATCAATTTGCAGATATACGGCGATGATCCGACTACCGCCGGGATCGACGAGGGCATGAACGCCGGTGAGTCGTTTACCCTGAAAATATACGATGCCTCGGAAGAGATGATCCTGGAATATCCCCTCCCGTTCGACTGCTGGACGAACACTCAGGGCGCACCGTTGGAAGGTGCCTGCGGCGACCACACCAATGTCTATGACTTTCCCACCACCGATGATCTCATGTTCGGTGCCGGCTGGAATCTGATCTCGATCGACGTTGGCCTCGGCGGTTCGACGCCGGCCGAATGTTTTGCCTGCCTGGGTGACAATCTTATTTACGTCACCGGGTTCGATGGCGGCTCGGTGTTTTATGACCCCAGCCTGCCGGATTTTCTCAACACCCTGACCTCGATTGACCCCGGTTGCGGATACTGGGTAAAAGTGACCGAGCCCATGGTCGGAAACTTCGTGGGTCCCGTGATCCCGTCCGATTTCGCGATTGATTTGGATGAAGGCTGGAATCTCATCGGCTACTGGCCCCAATTCGCTATGACTCCGGCGGAGGCGTTTGCAGCTCTGGTATCCGGCGGTCAACTCATCTATGTCACCGGCTTCGACGGTGGCGCCATGTTCTACGATCCGAGTCTGCCCGATTTCCTGAACACGCTTGGCGCAGTCGAAAACGGCTTCGGTTACTGGGTGAAGACGACCGAGGCCATCCCCGGATTTACCTACCCGGTGGGCGGTGCGCCGACCGGTGAAAAACGGCCGAGCGTAAAAGCGACCGCGGAGACACTCGGACCGTTCACCTTCGCGCCGACCAATCTATCCGGTGCCTTTGTCGGCACTGTTCGTCTTCAGGAGCAGCCGTGTGAAGCGGTGGATATAATCGCCGCTTTCGATGAAGGCGGCAACTGCGCCGGGGCGGCATATCTTACCGTTAACGAAGGCGTGTCATATATTGCTCTGCCTGTCTACGGGGATGATCCGACAACCGATGGTGTGGACGAGGGCATAGGCGGCGGCGAAGGGTTTACGCTGGCGCTCTACGATGCGTCCACCGATCAGGTTTTCACCAATGCCGAGTTGTTCACTTGCTGGGCAAATACTAACGGCGCTCCGCTTCCGGGTGATTGCGGCAACTATCTGCTTTTGTATGATACCTGGACAGATGTCGCCGGCCCCAGCGCGCCGTCGCTGCCGGCATCGTATGCGCTGTACGCCAATTACCCGAATCCGTTCAATCCGTCCACCGTGATACAGTTTGACTTACCGCGTCGCAGTGATGTATCTCTGGCCGTGTACAACATACTCGGCAAGAAGGTGAAAGAGCTTGTCGACAAAGAGATGCCCGCGGGCACGTACAGCGTCGACTGGAACGGCGACAACGAACAGGGTAAGCGCGTATCTTCGGGCATGTACTTCTATCGTCTGACAGCCGGTGATTTTGAGCAGACGAAGAAGATGGTGCTGATTAAATAAGCCAGGCGCACGCGGCCGACAGGTGACCTGTCTGCCGCTGTAAATCACAAATATGCCCATAAAAAAAGCCGGGCGGCGACGCCCGGCTTTGTCTGATCGAAATTACCTCTTTCGTTTGCTGCGACCAAACGAAATCTTCTCCTTCGAATACTTCGGCTCAGGACTTTCGTCGGTTGGCGTCGTCTGCTCGGCCTCGGTGCCGTTCTTCTTAAACGCTGCACCGCGAAGGGCGCGAGTCCGACCGAATGAGATCGGTGCCGTTGCCGCGTCGTTCGTTGAAGAAACCTCGGCGGTCTCTTCTTCAGTGGCTGTTGACTCCGGCTCAGTAGTCGCCGGTTCGGCCGCCACTGGTTCGGCGGGCACAGGCTCTTCGGTCTTTTCGACCGCTTCGGCTGCAGCCGGGACCGGTT
>DAOWIC010000220.1 GCA_030641085.1 Calditrichota bacterium | reverse complement strand
GATTCAGAAAATGCCCGTAGAACGCCTGAAGGTGGGAAAGATACTTGGCGCGCTCGTCGTCGGTAAACGGCCGGATGGTTGAGAGCATCCCGGCGTACCGTCCGCGCGTGTACAGCTCCTTGCCCAGATCGAGCTTATCGTAAAGGCCACTAAAATCCGCCTTGCCGCCATAGATGCCTATTGATCCTGTAATTGTCCCCTCACAGGCGTAGAGCTGTTCGGCCGGCATAGCGATATAATAGCCGCCTGAGGCGGCGACGTTGCCCATCGACACAACTACCGGCTTTCTGCGTCCGGCGCGTTCAACGGAGTGGTAGATATCTTCACCCGCCAGCGCAAAGCCGCCCGGCGAGTTGACTCGAAAAACTATTCCCTTCACATCGGAATCGCGGCGCGCCTGCGAAAATGCCCGGTCCATTAGTCGCGGGGTCACATCGGACGGACGGCTGAACGGTCGCGTGGACCGTCGGTTGGTAGATACTTCACCCTCGGCGACCACCACCGCTAAAGTCGGACGGCGCCGCCAGCTATCGTTCTGGAGAGTGTCGGTCAGGTAGCGGCGGAAGGATACTTCCGGCAGCGATGTCAGGAAATTCTTCTTAACTTCGTCGCGGTAACTGAGACCATCGACCAGACCGTATTCAATCGCCTCGGCCGATGTAAACGGACCGTTATCAATTATGTCGGCCATCGAGTCGGCCGGGATTCCGCGCCCGTCGGCAATGCCGGCAACAAACTGAGCATACAGATCGTCAAGAATACGGTTGATCTGCCGGCGGTTTTCTTCGGTACCCTCGCGCAGAGTGTAGGTTTCGGCGGCCGTCTTGTACTCCCCAATGCGCATGAGGTCGATCTTGACACCCAGCTTGTCCAGTGTGCCGGCGTAAAAAGTCAGCTCGGCCCGCAGCCCGATCAGGTTCAACTGGCTGACCGGCGGAATCAAAATCTGGTCGGCCGCACTCGCGACATAGTACGCGATATTGTTGGCAGTCTTGATATGACAGGTAACCTGTTTGCCGCGGCTCTTGAAATAGACCAGTGCGTCACGAAGCTCCTGCGCCTGCCCGAACCCGAGCGAGAGACCGTTGAGGTTCACCATCAATTCGCTCACCGAGGGATCATCGGCGGCGCGATAAATCGTCAGCAGGTAGGATACAAATGACTGCCGCTTGCGGCCGAATACAGGTTGAGTCGGATTCTCCGCCGGACGCCCGCTCATGCTCATCGACAGGCGGCGGCCTCTCTCCCGGATCAGCGATGGCTGCCGCACGCTGGTGCCGCCCGCAAAAACGGTGGTCCCATAATGGTCGCCGTCGCGGCTGAAGCTGCTCCGCTCGCCCACGAAATATTTTAACAGGTTCGCGCGGAAACCGATTTGGAAATTCTTGTCGGAGTCGATAAAGGCGTTCAGGTAGAGGCCCGGATAGGGCGTCCCCTCGACGTGATAGACATAGTCGGCGTTGCTCAGGCGTGTGCCGGTCGACAAGAACATGTCAGCCGAGACTGTCAGCTTGCCTCCCGCCGGACGGTAGGCCAACGAGTAGCGCTGTTCGGTTTCGGTCCGTTCACCATCAACCCGCCCCCGATTCAGATTGGAGAAGACCGCCCCCCAACTGAAGATTGGGCTTTTGCGAATCACAAAACCGATATTCCAGAAATGCTTCTTGTGGTAAATCCCGGGACCTTCCTTGAAATAACGATAGGAACTGCCGACATAGACATGCCGTCCCAGAGTAAAGGCGGCGGCGTAAATCTGTTCCTTATAATCATCGCCGTCGGGGTTGTACAGCTTGCGGTAGGCGAATGCCAATCGGCTGGCGCTCGAGACTCCCCCCCAGCTTTTAGCGTATTCACCGTCGGAATACTCGGCCATAAACTGATAGCTGGGCTGGCCATAGACTGCCAGTCCGGCCGGATTGACCCACGTCGCCTCGGCGCCGAACACCGACCCCGCCGGTTGATAATAAAAGAGACCTTCCGGCAATGCGATCCGCTCGGCCGATGCCGGGCAGACCACCGCCAACATGAACACCAGAACAAAACTGGCCTGCAGTCGTTTCATGAACCGCCCTCGCCTTCGCCTCTGACAAAAATGTTGCCCTTGCCGCGAATGGAACTGCTGATCAATGCCTCACCTTCGCCCGTCACCAGATTCAGCCGGTTCTGCTGAATAAGGTCCGGTTTGAATTCGAAGTTGCTCACCTCGATCTTTCCTTCTTCCTCTACCGCCAGCGAAAAGACGGCAGAGATATCCTCAGGCAGGCTGAGTTCAACATCCTCGTAACGATTGTTCACGATCAACTGTCCGGTCTCCATTCGGGTCACTGATACTGTTATCGGACCGTATTGACCGCGAATGTAGTTTTTCCTGCCGGTGGGCCTGAAATCCTCAATCTCTATCCGTCCGTAACTATTCTTGATATTCAACTCACCGGCCAGGCGCTCGATCATTATGTCGCCGCCCTCGTTACGGAAGATAGCCTGATATCCTGTGCAATCGATGTCGTTGGCAATCAGGGTCGAATTGGTGGTCGCCGCCCGTACTTCACCGCTGGCATTCTCTATGGTTACTCGTCGATTGGAGGTGACCAAATCGAGTCGTTCGGTCACGTTCGAAACTTCAAGTCGCCCCATTGATGACGGAACCTCAAACGCCTTAAACGGCCCGACCGCGGCGATATCAAAATAGGGTGCCTCGATCTTCACTTTGCAGTCGGCCGGAATACGCACCTCGACCACGACCAACCCCGATTCGCGCGAACTCCACGGGGCCGGGTTCGGCGCCCGCATATCCAGCTTTAGACCGGTCGGGGTCTCGCTGAGCGAGACCGAGATCAGGTCGATGTAATCGATAGCATTCGATTTCCGACCGGTTTTAGCCTTTTTGAAGTAATCGATATGGGCTTGGGCGTCCTCATGGACAATAATCTCCAGTGTACCCTCAAGGGTCATTGCCGACCTGATCTCAATCAGATCGCCGGGCTGGCAGGACAGATTCATCGTCAATCTTTCAGTGGAGTACTGACCCGGTTCATCGCTAAAAATCTCCTGCGCGGACGTCGTTGACGCCAACGCGACCAACATGATGAACCCCGATACCCAGATTGCTATTGTCGATTTTCGCATACGCTATCCTTCCCGTCTATAAAGGCTGCCCATAATCATCGAACCGGCCACGGCGGCGTTCAATGATTGGACCGAATCGGAGTGATCGATCCGCACTCGCCTGTCAGCCTTACTTAATATATCGGGCGACAGTCCGTCGCCCTCGCTGCCTATGGCCAAAATTATCGCCTGATCGCCCAGGGCGCAACGGGCCTTTTCATCCAGTATTTCGCCGCCCAGTTCGGTCGCGATCAGTCGCAGTTCTTTTTCGCTGGCGAATTTCAGCATTTTATCCGTCTCCACTCTGGCCACCCGCAGTCCGAAGATGGCTCCGGCCGATGACCGAACCACCTTGGGAGCATATGCATCGGCTGAGCGACCACTGGTAACCACCAGCCCAAAACCAAACGCCAGGGCGGACCGGATAAGAGTGCCCAGGTTGCCCGGATCCGAGATATTTTCGCACCATAGTATTTTACGATAGTCCGGGCGGTAAAGTTTTCCCAGCCCGGTCTCGGGCCGTTTAAACAGACCAACCACGCCCTGTGGCGTTTTGGTGTCGGACATGGCCAACAATTGCTGCTTCTGTATCCGGCAGAGGCTGATGCCCCGCTCTTTCATGGTATCGAGAAGACTCCCAGCGCGCGGACTGCACATCGACGGAGCATAGTAGACTGTCTGTGGCAGGAAATCAAAACGCACGGCCTCTTCGAGCAGCCTAATGCCCTCGGCCAGAAACAGCCGGTCGGCCGCTCTTCCCTTTCGTTTGACCAGCGCTGTGACACTTTTTAACTCATTCCTGCTAATTGGCACTTGTGAACGTCTCCCGGATGGTGCAATTTTAAGTAATGAACCGAATGTTGGGACAGGTTGGCAAGTGAAATCTAAGTGCCTGTTGATCTTGGTCTTGCTGGTGCTCACGACCGGCACGATCGTAGCTGAGGAGCGAGTTATCATCGGCGGTCTGGACGGACTCGATCCGTACGGGCGGGGTGATGATTACTCGGTTTTGATGGCGTTATCGGGCGGTGGCGCGCGCGGGCTGACAGCGATCGGCATATTCAAGGCGTTCGAGGAGAAAGGCATCAGCATAGACGCCATCGCCGGCACCTCGATGGGCGGGATTATCGGCGGCCTGTATGCTTCCGGCTACTCGCCCGATCGACTGGCTTCGATTGTGACCCGGGTCGATTTCAATAACCTGTTTTCCAACGCACCCTCCCGCATGACCATGTTCCTGACCCAGCGTCAGGAACGTGACCGCCATCTGCTGTCGGTTCGTTTTGACGGCTACCGGCCGATCATCCCCAAGGCGCTCACCGCCGGCCAGAAGCTTACCGCGATGCTCACCGCTCTTACCACCCGGGCGAACTATCGCTCCGCAGCCGATTTCAGGCGTCTGCCGATCCCTTTCAACACTGTCAGCACCGATATCGTCACCGGAAAGGCTGTCATTCACAGCAGCGGTTCGATGGCCGATGCTATGAGCGCCACCATGGCCTACCCACTCGCCTTCGCCGGAGTCGATCAGGGTGATCAGATTCTGATGGACGGCGGTATGGTGATGCCGGTGCCGGTCGACCTGGTCCGCAGCATGAGCGATTCGGTCGATTATGTCGTTGCGGTCAACACCACCAGCAAACTTGTGCCCAAAGAGGAACTGCTCACCGTGGTAGATATCGCCAGTCAGGTTACGAGTATCATGACCGCCGACCAGTTGGCCGATCAATTATCGCGGGCGGACTATATCGTGGCGCCACCCATCGACGACTTTATCTCGACCGATTTCAAGTATAAAGACAGCCTAGTCGAGATAGGCTACAGGGCGGGGCTAAGCGCCGCCGACAGTATCATCGCCGCCATTGAAGCTCGCCGCGAAAACCACTTGCTGAGAATCGACAGCGTCACCGTGGAGGGCGGCCCGCCCGAAGTGCGCCAGGACATTTCGTCCACCCTTGCCGGCTCGATTCTGTCCGGCAGCGAATTGCTCAAACGGATCAAAGAACTCACGATAGTCCACAATCTCTGGCGGGTAGAGGCGGAAATGATTGTCGCTGATTCGGACTCGTCCGACACAACCGGCGCCCGGCTGCACCTGGCGATGACCGAAAGTGCCAGATGGACCGATGTCAGTTTCGTATTTTCCGGCAACACCGCCCACAGCGTTGCCGCTCTCGCCGAACAGATGGCCTCAAGCGATGTTTTTGTCACTCCCCGCAGCCTGACCCGAGCCATCGACCGCCTGATCAACCTCTACACCGTCGAGGGATATGACCTGGTCGATGTCAGGACGATCAACTTCGATCCGGCCGAGAAGGAAATCTCGGTCGATATTGACGAAGCTATCATTCGTCGCATCGATGTCGAGAATGACGGGCGCACCCGGGACTGGTTCATACGCTCCTATTTTTCGTTAAGGTCCGGCCATCCCTACTCCACCTCGCGAGCGAGTCGCGGTGTGGCCAACATCTACGGCACCGATCTTTTTGACCGGGTAGCGCTCGATGTCAGGCCGGTCGACAGCGGCGCGGCGGTCACTATCAAAGTGGACGAGAAGAAATTCAACCAGTTGCGGCTCGGATGGCACTGGCACGATGAATACAAGTCGGAAGTGCTGGCCGAGTTTCTTGACGACAATGTCGCCGGCATTGGCCTTCAATATTTGCTGTCGGCCCGCCTCGGTCCGGATCGCAAGGATCTCGGCGTGTCGTTTAAAACCAATCGTATCTTCTCCACCTACCTGACCTCAAGTTTCAGACTACATCGTCGCACGATCGATCGCGCCGTTTTCGATGATGAAGAGTCAGAATCGGGACTGCGCAAGGAGACCAAGACCGGCGCCGAGATTTCGGTCGGACAGCAGATCAAACGGTTCGGGACTGTGTCGGCCGGGATCACAGTTGAGGAGGTGGAGTACAAATACGCTGACTCCGATCAGAAGGAGAAGTTCGGCCTGCGCACGATCAATATCCAGTCACGGGTTGAAAACTTCGACCGCATTTCCTTTCCAACCAGCGGCAAGCAACACATCTTTCGTCTCAACCTCGCCGGAGAATACCTCGGCGGCAAGACAGAATTCACCAAGTTCTTTTCGTCGATCGAGGCCTACTTTCCTATGGGCAAGTTACTCAACTACCACCCCAAAATGAGTATTGGCCTTTCGCGGTCGGGCCTGCCGCCATCGGAGCAGTTTTTTATCGGCGGCGCTCATTCATTTGTAGGCTTTCGAACCGACCAGTTGGCGGGCGACAAAATGTTTCTGTTTTCTCAGGAAGGGCGTGTGAAACTGCCGCTGCACCTGTACCTTACTGTCCGCTGGGATCTCGGCGAAGTCTACCAGGGCGCCGATCAGATTAAGCTGCGCAACCTGCGGCATGGCGTCGGGGCGTTTCTGGCGGTTGACTCACCCATCGGGCCGGTCGAGGCCGGTTTCGGCGTGGCCGACAGCGATGTCGAAAACGCATACATCAACGTCGGACTATCATTCTAAATTCTAATTGCACCCGCGTTAAGACCGGTCTATTATTCTTGTATCATATGTGGATAGGGGATGGCAAACGTCCCCGTTAAGGTGGAGGATCTATTATGAAAAAATTCGGCAGTCTGATTCTGTTCGCCGCGCTGGCGATTGGGTGCGGGGAGGACACAACCGACAAAACCGCCCGAACGCCGGACCCAGCGCCCGTTACCGGAACCGAACAACTGGCCGCGAAGGCGGCCGCGAAACTGATCGAGCAGTTCAGCCATTCGCTCAAGAATGAACTGATGGCGGCTATCAAAGCGGGCGGTCCGGAGAATGCCATTGAGGTGTGCCAGTCCAGGGCGCCGGAGATCACCCTTTCCTACTCGCAGCACGACTGGACTATCAAGCGTGTTTCCGAAAAGAACCGCAATCCAGTCCATGCCGCCAATGAAGGAGAACTGGCGATGCTGGCCCGGTTTACCGATACTACAGGCGAAGTTCCCCCGTTCATTGATGAGTGGATCGAGACCGAAACGGGACGCGTTTACCGCTACTACAAGCCGATTCGCACCGGCACACTCTGTTTGAAATGTCACGGTCAGCCGGAGAAAATCTCCAACGCGGTCACACAAGTGCTGGCGGACAAATATCCCCAGGATAAGGCAACCGGGTACGGTCCGGGCGAACTGAGGGGGATGTTTGTAGTGCAGACCAAATGGCCAGAGGGAAAACCGTTCGCTGACAGTCTTGTCAAGGCGGACAGATAGTAACATAACCAGAGGATCGCAAGCATGGAGAGATGCTTCAGACTTACCGGCGCAGCTACTATCCTGCTCGCCCTGCTGTTGTCATGTTCAGATGACGATACCGTAGTCTCCGACGAAGATCCTGTGTACGACTATGTCATTACGCCGGTCACCAGCCCGACCAGCGAGGATCTTCTCGGTCTCTGTTTTGTCGATAACCAGCAGGGTTGGGCGGTCGGCGTCAATGGAACGATGGTACACACGTCGGATGGCGGCGAAAGCTGGCAAAGCGCGGCCAACCCGACTGCCAACACTCTTTACACAGTCT
>DAOWIC010000088.1 GCA_030641085.1 Calditrichota bacterium | reverse complement strand
TGGCCAATCAGATTCCTCTTCAGCAGCCTTGTTACACTCTTGGATCTCGTGATCAAGTAGTTCCTTTTTGACTTCTTTTAGTTCTGATTCATCAAGGAACTTCTCCTCCTTCTGAATCAGGTGATCGCACTTAGGGCAAACCTTAGTTCTGCTAGTAATTCCCGTGCCGCACTCGGGGCAAGTATATAATGCCATGATACCATTAACCTCCCGCTTTGTAGTTTTTTTCAGCCACCCACTGAAGGTGCCCCATCCCCTTTGGGTCGCTTGAGATTCGGTCCGTGCTTCTCATGATTACCACCTCCCGTGATACATCCAATGTAGACCGCGGCAGAGATGTTGTCAAGGGAAGAGATTAGAGGCCGTGGTTCGACACCGCGGCAGACGGGAACGTCTGCCGCGAACGGTATCATTTCCCCACGATATGGCGTGATTCCAGCCTATGCGCCGGCGATGGCGGCGAAGGCGGTGCGCAGGTCGATCAGGAGATCGTCGATAGCCTCCACGCCGACCGACAACCGCACCAGACCGTCGGTGATACCGAGCGGTTCGCGCATCTCTTTGGGGATCGACGAGTGAGTCATCGAGGCCGGATGATTGATCAATGATTCCACCCCGCCCAGCGATTCCGCGAGCACAAAGACAGTTGTCGCCATGACGAATTTCTTGACCGTCTCAAAGTCAGCGTCGATTTCGAACGATACCATACCGCCCGGCAACTTCATCTTGTTCGGCACCTGCTTGCCGTCCTGTCCGGGGTAGTAGATCTTTTTCACCGACGACACCGTTTCGAGATACTCTACGATCTTCATCGAATTGACCGAATGGCGCTCCATGCGCAGGTGCAGGGTCTTGAGGCCGCGCAGGATCAGCCATGACTCGAACGGACCGAGCATACCGCCGACTGCATACTGGTTGAACCGAACCTGCTCGGCCAGCTTCTCATCGTTAAGCACCAGCGCGCCGCCGATCAAGTCACAATGGCCGCCGAGATACTTGGAGGCCGAATGCAAAACGATGTCGGCGCCCAGTTTCAGCGGCTGCTGGATATAGGGCGTGGCGAAAGTATTATCAACCGCGGTCAGAATACCGCGCTTTTTGGCGATTGGCACGATCTGTTCGATGTCGGCCAGTTTCATCAGCGGGTTGGTCGGGGTTTCGATCCAGAAAAGGCGCGTGTTATCTTTGATCGCCTGTTCGAAATTGGATGGCTCCCGGCCGTCGACATAAGTAAAATCGAGGCCGAACTTGCGCATCAGCTTTTCAAATAGACGGTGCGTGCCGCCGTAAAGATCATCCACCGCGACAATATGATCGCCTGCCTTCAACAGGTGAAGCACCGCTGTCAGAGCGGACAAACCGGATGAAAAGGCGTAGGCGAACTCGCCCTCCTCAAGTGAAGCCAGCGCCTCCTCGAGCGCCACCCGGGTCGGGTTTGACCAGCGCGAATAAACATAGCCGGATTCATCGCCGGGAAAATCGACCCGATAGGTGGAGCTAAAATGTATCGGGGTGGTCACCGCGCCGGTATGGTCCTCGGGAATCTGACCGGAATGAATAGCGCGGGTCTCGAATTTCTTGTTTTTGAATTTGTCGTCCATAGCTGCCTCTACTTGAGGAATCCCTTCTCTTTCATCCAGTCATCGTTGAAAATCTTGCTGATGTACTTGCCGCCGCCGTCCGGCAGGAGAACGACCATCTGCTTGTCCTCATCGAGCGTCTCGGCATGCTTGAGGGCGACATGCATGGCCGCGCCGGAGGATCCCCCGCCGAAAATCCCCTCCTTGCGGGTAAGGTCGCGCGTGGCCAGAAACGCCTCCTTGTCCGACACCTGGTACACCTTGTCGATAACCTCGAAGTCTATCGTCGGGCAGAGCATATCCTCGCCGATCCCCTCAACGAAATAGGTGTGCGGCTCGATCAGGGTTTTGCTCTTATGGTAGTCGTAATAGACCGAACCGACCGGATCGGCTGCGACTATTTCGATATCCGGGTTCATCTCCTTGAGGTAGCGCGCCGTGCCGGAGACTGTCCCGCCGGTGCCGATACCGCCGACAAAAACGTCAATCCTGCCCCCGGTCTGCTCCCATATCTCCGGGCCGGTCATGCGGTAGTGGGCTTCGATGTTATCGAGGTTGAAATACTGGCCGATAAAATAGGAGTTCGGCGTCTGCGATTGAATCCGCTTGGCCGTCTCGTAATAACTGTCGGGTGATTCGGCCGGAACCGCGGTCGGGCAGATATGCACCTCGGCGCCGAACGCCTTGAGCGTGTTTACTTTTTCGTCGGACATTTTGTCCGGGATAGTAAAGATCGCCTTGTAGCCGTTGACCGCGGCAAACATCGCCACCGCCGCGCCGGTGTTGCCGGAGGTAGCCTCGACAATCGTCCCGCCCGGTTTAAGGTCGCCCCGGGCGACCGCCTGACGGAGAATATAAACCGCCATCCGGTCCTTGACCGAGCCGGTCGGGTTGAGAAACTCCGGCTTGACCAGAACAGTGGCCTTGATACCGCGCTCGGCGGTCAGATGGTTGAGTCTTACCAGGGGCGTGTCGCCAATCGACTCGGTGATGTCGTCGAGATAAATTTTGTCTGTCATATGTTCGGTTTGATCCCTTTTAGCGTTTGTTATTCATAATCGGCCTCGGCCCGGTTTTGATAACCCCGGTGCAATCAGCCCGATTCAGGCCGAGTTGCCGATCGGCCCTTTCTGCTGTAACCGTAAAAACCGTCCAGCGGGTCCATTCAAAAGGTAAACTGGCCAACTTTCATCGCTGTAATCCATTATGGAACGACAGCCCCTCCAGCTTGTCAAGGCGGAACTTCGACAGCCGTTTGTCCACCGCAGGCAATTCTTGTTGAGACAATCACTTACGGACAGACGGGGACCGCAGGACTGATACATTCAGGCAATCTGTCCGTTGATTTTTTCGCGGAGGAGGATGAATAGACAAACGGGTCTGCTCTAATCGCGAGAGATACTCAGGATTTCGTACTTCAATTGACCGGCGGGGACACTGATCTCCACTACATCACCAATCGCCTTGCCCAAAAGCGCCGCTCCGATCGGCGACTTAACTGATATAATATCATTGTCCAGATCGACCTCGTCCGGGGGCGCCACCGTATACTCAATCTCGTCGTCGTGATTGAGATCTTTCACCTTAACCTTGGCAAACAGATAGACTTTGTCGGTCGGAATCTGGTCGGCATCAACCGTCCGCGCCCGCGCCAGCTTGAAGGTCAGGTCGGCGATCTTTCTCTCAACGTGGGTCTGCTTCTCCTTGGCGGCGTGATATTCGGCATTTTCGGAAAGGTCGCCCATTTCCATCGCCCGCTTGATCTCGGCGACGATTTCGGGACGCTCGTCATACTTGAGCTTTTTCAGTTCCGCCTCGAGCTTCAGGAGGCCTTCTCTGGACATGTATATCGGCTCGGTCATATTGGGCATGAATATAATCGAACTGGCCGAAAGGCGCAACAGCCTATTGAGCGTACCGGCGAGAGAATAGCAAGAAAGTAGCGACGGAAACGGCCAGCCCCGGAAATATCGGCTCCAGATTCAGCCAGTAAGCGCCATCGGCGGTGAAATACTGCGATAGATACCAGACCCGCGCCACCGCACCGGCCGACAGAATCGAACCGAAAGCGTATCGGGGCGGCAGGCGACGCGTCCCGACAAACGAGGTGAAGACCGGAATCAACAGTGCCGGAGTGCCGACCGAACCGAACATATGCCAGATATCCACCACCGACTCGAAAAAGAGCGCCAGCACCACCGCCAGCACGGTCGTTACCAGCAGGCCGATACGCGTGATATAAGTTATTTTGTTTTCCGCCGTCTTGACCAGCCGCATCCATATGTCACGACTGAAGGTCGAGGCGGCCAGAAAGGAGTACGAGTCAATCGTCGACATCACCGTCGCCAGCAACGCCAGCGCAAACAACCCCAACAGGCCGACCGGCAGCACTTTCATCGCCAGGGCCGGATATGAGCCGACCGGATTCTCCAGCGTCGGCAGAATCGCCCGGGCATAAATGCCGCAGGCGGTGGTCATGAAGTCAAAGGTCGCCCAGCAGAGGATCGAGATGAAAATCCCTTTACGCGCGATTCGTCCGGATTTTGCGGCATAACACCTCTGGTAAAACGCCGGTTCGATATAAGTCGCCATCGCGATAAAATACCAGACCGCGATATACCAGCCGGAGTTGCCGCCATGCCATGTGAAATGCCCGGCCGGTACGTTCTGCTTCAGAAAGGAAAGCCCGCCGTAATCGACCACCAGAAAAATCAGCAGCATCAGAAATCCGAGAAACATCAGACCGAACTGAAAAAGGTCGGTGCGAATCACCGAGTTGAAACCGCCGGTGTAGACATAGATAACACTGAAGACGGTGCCGGCTAAAATCCCGCCCCAAATCGGCCAGCCGAACAGGTACTGGCAGAGCACGCCCATCATGAGGATGTACGCCGCTGGAACTGTCATCAGGTAGATGACGACCGAACCGGCCAGCGCGGTCTTTTTGTCGTAGACACGGGCGAGGCGATCGGGGATAGTGAGCACCTCGGATTCACGCGCCTTTTTTGCCAGAAAGATTGCGAAACCGAATGCGGCCAGATAGTATGGCAGGCCGAAGACGAGCCAGTTGGAGAGACCGTACTTAAAGCTGTATTCACCGACCCCTAAAATCCCGCCGTACCAGGTGGAGACGAGACTGGCGACGAAGGCGGGCAGAGTAAGCATCCGCCCGCCCACAATCAGTTCTCCGGCGCTGCTGTCACTTTTCAACCGCCGGTGGAAACCGAGCAGAAGCAGAGCCAGCAGGTAAACGACAATCAGACTGTAATCAAGAAGCGACACCGGTCGTTATTCAAGCTCCCATTTGAGTTGTACGAAGAAGTTTCTTTCCGCCGCCGGAATATAATAACCAACGCCGTCCCAAGTATAGCCGGAAAGTTCATATTTCTCGTTAAAGAGGTTATCGATCCGGCCGGAAAGAGTCATCCGTCCGAGACTGGCCAGCTCACCCAGGGACAGCGACGACGAGAGCGACGCGACCATATACGGTTCGATTGACAGCTCCTCGTTCCCTTCGTTTTCGACATACTGCCGCCCGATCGCCCGCAGGCGCAGCACGATCCGCACCGGGTCGAGGCGACCGTCAATTGTCAGGTTGGTAATATGTTCCGGGAAACCAGCCAGCGTGTTGCCGGCCAGATCGAGCGTATCATCGGCGACACCGTCCCAATCGTTGTCTTTATAAAGCACATACTCCTTCAGCCGATTGTAATTGTACGCCCAGTTGCCCGAAAGGGTCAACTTCGGATCGGGCATCCAGCTTCCGCTGAGTTCGACCCCCCGATGCGCCGACCGTTCGGCGTTGCCCAGTATCGGCTGCCCGGCATCGTCGATACCACCCTCAGCGATAATCTCGTTGCGGAATTCCATCCAGTAGAAATTCAGGCCGAGCTTGTAGTCGGGGCCGGTGTAATGTCCGCCCAACTCGATATCATAGAGCCGTTCCGGCGAGACAATCGGATCGCCGAACTCGACTGTTGTGCCGGAGGTGGAGACCACTTCGAGGTTGGGCATGATATCCGGATCGTTGGCGTCATAGATTGTGTTGTCGTTCGGTTCGCGCGATGAAATCGCGAAGCTGGCGAAAAGCGAGAGCGGTTTTGTCGGCGCGAAAGTAACGCCGACCCGCGGCGACACAAAGAGCCAGTCCAGATCGTACTGATACCCGGCAAAGGCGCCCATCGCGGTCTGGTCAAGTTCCTGCCGCAGATACTTGAGTTGAACATTACCGATCAGGCGCACTTTCTCGGTCAGGTCGTACTTTTCATCGACATAGAGCGAGGCGTTGATCTTCTTGCCGAACCACTCGTAGTACCGGTGAAGGGGGGCGATATCGGATGTGAGTTTCTCCGCCCAGACCACCTGGCCCCAGTGCTCGGAATCGAAATAGTAAAACGATCCACCGAACGACGCCTGACCCCGTTCATGGGTCCAGTCAAGGCGCGGGTTGTAACCCCACTGGTTTTTGGTCACCCATTGTTGCCGCACAAGGTCAAGCTCGGTCGAACCATCGCTGACAGCGCTGACCGGGATATTGTACTCATCGATATCACGGCCCGACTTATACTGCTCGTAAAAACCCTTGCCCCGGATATAGTAGAGGCTGTTGCGCAGGGTCAGGTTGTCGCTGACGCGGTAAGTATTGTGAAACTCGTAGTGGGGTTGGTCGAAGTTGTCGGTCTCGTTGCTGTAATCGAGCCAGTTGGTGCGCCGGGCGGTCTCCTGCGTACCGCGGTCGATACCCTCCCAGG
Organism: Calditrichota bacterium; assembly: GCA_030641085.1. Taxonomy (GTDB): domain Bacteria; phylum Zixibacteria; class MSB-5A5; order GN15; family FEB-12; genus DAOWIC01. The sequence goes on along the minus strand of DAOWIC010000088.1, from coordinate 13,625 downwards.
CCATGTGGTACTTTATCGGCCCGCCATAGATGTTGACCGTCGTCACCATGTTTGGATCGAGCCGGGAGACACTCAAAAAGTAAGACCAGCCGTCATACCAGGTCTGTTCGCGGTAGCCACCGGAATAAAGCTTGGAGTATCGCCCGGCCAGCGACCAGCGACCGTCGATTAAGCCGGATGAATACTCGACCGACTGCTTGCGCATCTCGCTGATCGTCTCGCCCTCCTCGTAAAATCGGCCGTAACCGGCGGTCATCGAAACCTTGCGGCCGCGATCGAGCGCGCCCGAGACGATATTGATTGAGCCGCCGAACGAGGCGTCGCCGTAAAGCGAGTTGCCGATACCGCGCTGGACCTGGATATCGGTGGTCTCCTCGGCGAAATCGGGCAGGTCGACAAAATAGGTCGCGTGGTCCTCAGGATCGTTGAGCGGGACCCCGTTGACATAGACCGAGATCCGCCGGGCGTCAAAACCGCGAATCTTAAACTCGCTCGCCCCGGAACCGCTCCCGGAATAGGACCAGGCGTAAAAATTAGGCGTTGATTCCAACAGGATCGGAAAATCGCTGATAGTATAATCGCGCTCGATCTCGGCCCGCGACAGGTTATCAAAGGCAACCGGCGACATGCCCGTCTCGGCTCGCGCCGCAGCGACCACGATATCCTCGCCGCGATAGTAACGATCCTCGAGCACCACCTCCGGCGGCAGTTGCTCAAGCTTGAACTGGCGCGGGTGATAGCCAATTGATGAGAAGGTCACGCGGGTGACTCCCTCGAATCGGTCGAGCCGGAAGCGGCCCTCGTTGTCGGTGATAATACCGACCCCGGCGACATCGGTAATAACCGACACCCCCGGTAATGGTTTCCCCTCGATATCGACCACCACACCGTCAAGCGGCGCGGTCGCGGCGGAGAGGGCTGACACCAGCATCAGTGTCAGCAGGACGGAGACAAACAGTTTCATGGTAGAAACCTCGCTTGTTTGTCCGGATTGCGCAGTTAACGTAAATAACATTGGAAGCGACAGTGTCACGTGGGCGGCGAAAAGACCGGGTTATGGTTGATCGCCCAGGGTGGCAGGGCCACTCCGTTTTCCTACGCCGGCATTACCCGGATCAGGTTAAGGGGGTATGATCTCAGGCGGAGTTTTTACGCCACCCCCAACGGATCATGTTCGTTCGACAGTTAATGTACGTATCGGGGGAGGGGGAGGGCAAGGGTTTTTGTGGGGGGGTGGTTTGAGAGAGAAATAACTACAGTAAGTCTCTTGGTAATCGAAATGCGCGGATTAGATTGCCGATATACGGTTTTGGAATCTCCGTACCGTCTCCCCTGCATATAACAGGGAACGACACGGGCCGACCTAAAATGTCTGGATGATAAATGATGCGGTGGCTGCCCTTGCCTCGACGTTCCCAAAATTCAAATCTCTTGTCGAATTTTAGGAGCTTCTTCCTGAGTTCATTGTATTTGTATGGTTTAAGCTTGGGCAAGTGAGAAACCGGCTTTACTTACGTTCCTAGGAAAAGGCATGCTGGCCACGACTCGTTCTTTGTCCACCTTACCCTTAACAGTAAACTGCTGTAGAAGCGCTCTTACTAAGTTGCTGTAGATCTCCAAAATGTGTCCGGGAGCGGGCCTGTCGAGAAGGGCTGGCTGATTCTTGAATTTAGCAAAACTGATTTGCATACCGGTAAGTTCCTTCAGCTCGCCAAACGCAGCTTCGAAATTTTTGCCATATCCGATGAGATCGGTTTCAAGGCAATGAGCCGCCCATGTCTTACTATCGACTTGGTACCCTAAGACGCGAAAGCAGAACTCAACTCGGCCCGGATCGAATTTGTCCTTAGAGGTCTTTTTCATAGTGTTTCCCCTGAATATATCGGCAATATATGGCGTTGGCTTCAGTTAAAAATGGTGGTTTCGCCGCAGGTTGCTCCTTCACTGACATAAATATAAGCTACAACGCCGATTTGTCAAGCCACAACAGTTAAACGAATGGAGCACCCTTCACGTTTCAATTATTCTGTTGATATCCCGCATAAAGTCCACTACTAATTTTTGGAGTAGTGTCATAATTATTTTTTCCAAGCTCGCTTGAATTCAACATGTTTACTGGTGGAGTCTCCGCCCCCCCATCTGATAATGGACTCCGGCTTATCCTTTTAAGCTGTCCGGCCATTGTTTGCCTACCTGGGAGATACTCTGGGCGAGGGGTTCATCGGCGGGAACATCAGTCCCTTAGAGAACAAAGAATCAAACTGACCCACTACCGATTTTTCGCGCTGGATAATGAACCTATTTTGTCAGGGTTACGTCGCGCACAAAAAAAGACGCTGCCACGTCCTGTGACAGCGTCCGTTCGACAGCAGCAGCATGAGGCGCAAAACTCATGGGCGCGCGCGCCGGTCCTCGCGCAGCTCGGAAACATCCTCGGCCAGTTCAAGTCGTGCCATCCCGAGTTCTCTCCTCAACAGCCCAAGATAATCCCCAAGCAGGCGGTACTGGATACTAAATGATTCGGTACTGTTCAACGCCTGGAGCAGCCGTGTCTTGCCCTGCACCACTTCGCGGGCCTGCTCCACATCGGCCGCATCGTCGGCCGCCTCCCGTTGGCTGCCGTGGCGGTCGGATTTGTCTTGGCGGGCCTGTATCTGCGAACGTCGCGACTCGCTCCGATGACGATTGAGCCGATAATTCGACTTTTTGACATCATCGATCAAGGCCAGCATCATTCTTTGCCGCAGGTCCCTGACCTGGCTGCGGTCGCTCTTGAGCCAGGCATTGTGCCACATATCGATACTCTCGACCAGCTTTTCATGCAGCGCCCGAGTGCGGGCGATATCGCGCTTGTCCTGTCGGATCTCGCGTTTTTCATGTTTGATCTCGCGGTCGTTGGCTGCCTGGAGCGTGCCCACCGTGAAGATCATCAACAGCGCCAATATCAACCATGATCGTCTGATCATAACTCTCTCCTTTGAAGCGTTTCATTCTGCTCTGTAGAGAGAGAACACAAATCCCGTGCCGAACATGTAAATGATTGGACAGCAGTACATTACTGCCGTTTTAGAGGCAAGGTAATATGGCGGAATCGGGCCAGTTATGGGATGATTCCCATACTTCTGTTTCAGATATAGATCAGTGGTTGGCTTACTGACGGCGGGGCTAAACCGGCCCTATTTTTCGGTCTGCTTCTTGATCATCAGCCGCATCTGATCGCCTAAAGCGGGATTGATCGAATTGAGCTTCGCTAAAATCCGGTCGCTGTCCGCCTTGCGGTCGACCATGTAATAGCTGACTCCGAGCGAAACCAGGCCGCGCTGGTTGACCGGGTCCTGGGCGACAATCTGCTCAAATTGCGCGATAGCGGGCGCATACTCATCGCGGGCGGCATAAATCAGCCCCAGCGACTGGCGGCAGTCGATATGTTTGGAGTTAAGCCTGATCGCCTTCTTGAACAGTTCAATCGCCATGTCGGCCTGGCCCAGATCGCGCTTGATGACCCCGAGATAATAGAACAACTCATCGCCGGTGTAGCCCTGATCCTCGGCCAGTTCGAAATAGACCTCGGCGCTGTCATACATCCCGGACGCGGCGTAACAATTACCCAGATGGAAGCTGGTGATCTGGTTGTCCGGCTCGATCTCTTTCGCCCGGTATAAAAGGTCCAGGGCGTCGGCAACCTTTTTTACGCGCATATATTCGCCGGCCAGATTATTCAGGCTGGCGACCTTGTTGGAATCAAGGCTGAGAGCGGTCTCAAAACAATCGATCGCCTGGACGACGTTATTCATTTCGCTGTACATGACCCCGAGATAGCTATTGATATCGAGATCGCGGCCGTAAATCCGGTGGGCGCGCTTGAAATAGGTGTTGGCCTGCTTTTTATTGGCCAGCGTCATATGCCCCATTCCCAGCCCTTTCAGGGCGCCGAAGTTTTTCGGGTCGAGACGGATGACATTCTCGTAGGCATCTATTGCCTGCTGCCACTTGAAATCGGACACAGCGTGAGCGCCCTGTTTGAGATAGAAATCAACCGAGTCTGCTTCCTCGGCCAGGGCGGCGCTGCCGGTTATCAAAAGCAGCGTCAGGATGAGTATTGTTCTATTAAGCATGTCCTTCATATCGGTTACTCCGACGAAATTATAAGGGCTTAACGGTTCGTTGTCAAGGCAAGCCGGTCTGACCCAAGATATTCCACTCTCTCGGACCGGCCACTGGTGATTATACACCGGCGATGCCGGTTAGATCGGATCATCACGGGATAAATCCCGCACGATACAAATGACTCGCGTGTCGCCGTTATGGGGCGGGCGACCCGGCGGGACTGACGATCCTGAAGGTAGGTCACGGCGCAATCAGGATCGGTTATACAGGTCGAGGTTCTTATCTTTGACTATGCGGCGGAAGACGCTGCGTATCTGGTCGTAGCCGTTGCGGATCAGGAAATTGGTCATCCGGCCGTAGCTTTTCGAACCAAGGATGTAAAAATCCGGCTCCGGATTGATATAGAGATCATCATCCGGTTCGACCGGGTCCAGGCAGTCGGTGCCTGCCGATGGTTCGCTCAGTCGCGCCGCCAGCTTCATCGGCCCGCTAGAGGCAAAGCACTCATGCACCTGCAGCTCCTCGTAGATTTCGCGATCCGGACGGTAGCCGACCAGGGCAAAAATAAAGTCCGCGTTGAATGTCCCGCGATCGCCGTCGCTGCCGGTCAGGGTCAGTTCCATAAGCGGCCCGGTGGAGCGGTCCCGGATCTCCTCGACCCAGTAGCCGGCCAGATGCTTTATTCGCGGATTGGAACCGCAACTGATCTCGTTGGCCAGATTGACCACCCGGGCGCGTTCGACCAGCGGATCATCGGGCACACTGACCGCCGGCGGCTTGTGACTGGTGGTAGTGACCCAAACCACGTTCACCTCGTTGTCGATCCGAGTGAGTTGATCGAACTGGGCGATCATGGTGCAGGCGGAGTGCCCCGCCCCCACCACGCAGAAGGTCTTCCCCAGGCGAGTGTAATCGCGGCGCAGGTCGCGCAGGTGGTAGCTGATCTTGTCGGCATGCGTCTGCTCGCCAATCGCCGGAAGTCCACCCGGACCGAGCGAGTTGGGGTTGGAATAAACACCGGAGGCGTCAATCACCGCCTTCGCCTCGTAATATGTCTCCCAACCGTTGGCATCGGTACCGAAAATCTTGAACGGATACTCAGCGCGACGGTTGTCGCCGGTATGAGCGGCTTTGAGTAGTCCGCTGCGGCTCACCTTTTTTACGTTGAAGCCGCTGATCAGCCGGCTCGAAATCTGTTCCAGCGCTACCAGCCGGTCGTAATACGATTCTTTCATCTCACGCCCGGTAGGGTAACTTCCATTGGCGTCGATATTGAGAATCCTCGCCCCAAGCGGAGAAACATTCATCGCCATGCTCGAGAACATCCGGACAAAGCCCCATTTGTTCAGCGATGCCGAGGGTTGTTCGCGCTCGAGGATCAGGAAATTCAGCCCGCACTCGGCCGCGTAAAGAGCCGACTCGAGCCCGATTGGCCCGGCGCCGATGATAATCAGGTCGTATTTCTTGGTTGTCATCTTGTTTCCTGCAGCCTGTTCTTATTTGAAATGGATATTATCCTTACTCGAAACTCGTTCTTACCTGCCTTTGTCCGAGAGGTTGCCCAGTAAAACAACGCCGGGGCGCAAAAGTGCCCGCTGGAAGGGGTTTACAGGTGGATTTCGCCGCCGTTTGCCACGATATCTGAATTGGACAAGCGCGATATCGGCGTCAGCCGATGCTTGTCACTGCGAGCGTAAGGTGTTGCTTGTTAAATAGTTGCGGGGGATGAAAAAGGGGAACGGCAGGCGCGCGCCAAACCGTTCCCTTATAAGCAAGAAGACACTTAAAAAAGGTATCAACCTGCCTCTGGATAGGAGACAGGATGTACCTATATAACCTTTTTCGGGGTGTGATTGTTCACCACTGCAAACGAGAGGTACTCCAGCTCCATCGACATGTTCTCGTTGCGAAGGCAGACCTCGGGGGGGACCCGCAGGTTTATCGGCGCGAAATTGAGAATCGCCTTGACTCCGGCCGCAACCACATCGTCGACAATGTACTGTGCCACTGTGGCCGGCACGGCGACGATAACAATCTCGATATTATCTTCCTTGAGTTCTTTCTCCAGATCTTTGATATCGGAGACAACGATGCCCTTGTGATTGGAGCCGATCTTGCGCTGGTCGTTGTCGAACAGCTTGACAATATGAAAGCCCTGCCGGGCGAATTCCTTGTAGCTGACCAGGGCGGATCCGATATTGCCGATACCGATCAGCGCCACGCGCCAGTCGCGATTGATACCGAGGATATGCGACATGCGACTTCTCAGTTCGGCGACCTGATAACCGAGACCGCGAGTGCCGAACGATCCGAAAAAGGATAGATCTTTGCGCACCTGGGCCGGTGTCAGTTTTTCCCGTTTGGCCAGTTCCTTGGAGGAAACAGTGACAACGTTCTCCTTTTCCAAAAGCGACAGGGCGCGATAATACAAGGAGAGGCGGTGTATGGTCGATTCTGATATTCTCTTTTTCATAACTGATAAATCCCCGGACTTTCCTCTTGCCGATCAGCAGGCGGTGAACACGAGCGGCTAGGCCGACCGCTCATGTGAAATGCTTCACAAGAATTATATCCCACGCAGCGCAGTCTGTCAAGAAAAATAATCCCGCCATGCTAACCACAACCAGCGGCTACACTTAGGGTTCCGTCGGCTTGGGAGCACGACCGTTCAAGAAGGACGACTCTGGCCTATTTTACGATTGTTCTGGGCATCTCCGGTGAAATTCGAGCCAGGATTTCGTAGTTGATGGTTCTCGCCCAGTCGGCCAGCGTGTCGGCCGTGATCGTCTCCGAGCCGCCGCTGCCGATGATGGTGACCTCTTCCTCAAACCTGACCTGCTTGATATCGGTGATGTCGGCCATGGTGATATTCATGCAGATCCTGCCTCGGATCGGCGCTCGGCGACCGCGAATCAGGACATGACCCTGATTGGACAAAGCTCGATCATAGCCATCGTAGTACCCGATCGGCAGCACCGCGATGCGGGCCGGGGACGTGGTCCGGTAGGTCCGCCCGTAGCCGACATAGGAATCGGCCGGGAGCTGTTTTATCTGGGAGACGCGCGTTTTCCAGCCGAGAACCGGCTCAAACAGATCGTTCTCGCCCCCCAGCAGGCGGTAGGAAAGATAGGTCTCCTTCGACGGCCACAGCCCATAGACCGCGATACCGGGACGAACCATTTCAAAGTGGGTCTTCCTAAAGAGGATCGTGGCGGCCGAGGAGGCCGTGTGCCGCACGGTCGGCTTTATCTTCAACTTTGCCAGTTGTCGGAGCATCCGCTCGAAATTGGCCAGTTGGTATTCGGCGTAATCATGGCTGGTGGTGTCTTCGATATTGGCGAAATGCGTGCTGGCGCCGTACGGGATGACCGACGGATACTGGTGATAGATTTTGGCGAAGGCGGGCAGGTCTTTTTCCGTCACACCCAGACGGTGCGTGCCGGTTTCGAGTTTGAGATGGGTACACACCTGTCGATCATGCTTTTTGGCGATGCGTCCCAGGCGGATCAGGAAATCCCTGTTGAAGATAACCGGTTCGAGGTCGTAGCGCAGCACCGCCTCGGTCATGTCCAGAGCTATCGGTCCGAGCAGCATGATCTTGCGCGTCCACCCGGCATCGCGGCATCGGATCGCCTCGTCCAGCGAGTGCACGGTCAGGTAGCTGACATGGCTGTTCTTGCGCAGCAGGCCGACAACCTCGGTCAGGCCGTGGCCGTAGGCGTTCGCCTTGACGCAAACCGCCATGATACGTCCGGGAGCGAGTCGGGCCAGCGAGTTGATATTCTTGTCAATCGCCCCGCGCGACAGTTCGATCCAGTTAAGCAGGTCTTTTTTCGCCATCACGCTATTTATACCGGTATTGGCGGGGCAAAACAATAAAAAGTTGGCCGGGGGGTGTTTTGGGGCGGCACCGGCGCAGAAAAAAGGCCGACGAAGAAAACTCCGCCGGCTTGCGGCTTTATCTGAAGAAGGCTGATCAGCCTCCGAGTATACTCTTGCGAAGTTCGGCGATAATCGCCATGTGGCCCTCTTCGAAACGGGCCAGCTTTTCAAACATCAACCGACCCTCGCCGGACTCGATTGTGTCCATCGCCGAAGTAAAGAACGTGGCGGCATCCTCTTCGAGTTTATAGGCCAGATCGAGGATCTGCTCCATGGTGGCGCTCTGATGGACCTGCTCGATCAGTTCCTTATGTTCGAGGCTCATCTCCTCGCTGATCTCCGGCAGGCCCTCCTGCTTGAGGATGTCCGCGGTGCTGATCCATTTTTCGCTGCGGACCAGCGAATCATATTGGCGCTCGAGAATACGGAAATGGTCTTTTTCCTCGTAGGCCAGTTTTTCGAGCAATTCCTTGTGTTCCGCGGCGATCTCTTTTCCGGCGGCAGCGCGGTAGAATACGTAGCTGGCTATCTCGGACTGGATGCCGGCGGTTAAGGCGGCCAGGATATCAGGATGAACGGGTGTCATGATAACTTCCTTTGGCTTATTTGGTTCGTATGTTGCCTGCCATAAGTAACTAATCTCGATTTCAATGTCAAGAAAGACCAGCGATCCCGGCCTGAGAATGACGATTCGGGCGTATCGGGCCCGCTTTCTGACCGTCAAGATACGCTCCGGTCTGCCGATACAATACGATAATGGCATAAGAAACGAAAAAGGACGGCATTTTGGGTCTTTCCGATATTTTAAACAGCCTGACCGACCAGTATCGCACCCGCTATTTTGATATGGCCAATACGCTCGGTCTCAACGGACCGACTGGTTCGACAGCGGCTACGCAGCCGACCCCGGAGGCTGCCACGCAGCGACCGGCAGAACCGGCGCGGGACGCCTACCTGCCCTCGTCACCGACCGGCAACGCCAATCGTTCGGACACAGCCAATTTCAAAAACCCGAACCTGAACCCGGACGGAACCTATTATTACCAGCGGCAATCGACATTGGATTATTCGCTCGATCTGCAGTTTGACCTGGCGGCGATCAGCCAAACCGCGCAGCAATTGTCGGACGGCAACACTGTCGGCGTCGATCTGCTTGCCGCGGCCGGTTTCGGCTTGAGCGCGGACATGGCTTTTGAAGGTCAGCAGGTAATTGAAACGAATGCCGTCGACAGCACCGTGTCAAAAACCAAAGAGAAAAACAGCTACAGCGCCCAGCAGGTCTCGCAGTTCGCTTTCCAGAGTCGCAATTTTGCGATGCAGTCGGGCTACCGGGAATCAACCGATGTCGCCCGGTCGCTCAAAGTGAACCAGCGGGATAACTACATGAGGTCGGTCAACAAGTTTGCCTTGCGCTATAGCCTGGATAACAGCTTTTCCTTCTCCTTTGCCAATAAGTTCAACGTACAGACACGCGAGGTCTCCGAGACGATTCCGGAGAGCCTCAGTGACTATCTCACCAGCGCCGGCAACCTGGCCGAGTCCGGCAGTTCGGAGATGATGGCCGCCTTCTTTGGCACGGTCGATCAATACCTGGCGCAGGCGGAGCAGACTCTAACCGCCAACGCCGGTCAGTCGTTCGACATGGCGGCCGAGGAACTCGGTTTCACCGGCGGCCTGGTGGACAGCGCGAAGGATAACCTCCTCGGCACGATCGAGTCATTCTTCGACCGGGTTGATAACGCCCTGGCCGGACTGGAGTCGTTGTTTGTCGGATCACCCGACGTTGTGCTCCCCGGTGGCGGCACCACGCCCATAGCCGTCGCTTAACGATGGAAGCGGTACATTAGACTCACCATACGTATACCCTGACAAGATTTTCCTTGCGTTGCGCAGGTCGGTTTCTCTTATTCTGTGCAGGGAATGAAAGACAACATCTCAAGAAATCTGACGCAGCTTCACGGGCGTATCGCCGACGCCTGCGAAGAGTATGATCGCGACACCGATGACATCACACTCGTCGCCGTCACGAAAACCCATCCTGCCCCAATCATAAAGACTACCGTCGCCGCCGGCATTCATAATATCGGTGAGAGCCGCATTCAGGAAGCCGGACCGAAACTGATAGAGGTGGGGCCGATCGCCTGCTTCCACATGATCGGTCACCTGCAGACTAACAAGGTCAAGCAGGCGATAGAGCTTTTCAACGTCATCCAGTCGGTCGACTCCCTTCACCTGGCCGAAGAGATCAACCGTCGTGCGGGAGAGCTCGAACGCGCTATCGAGTGTTACCTTGAAGTCAACTGCTCGGGCGAGGATGCGAAGTTCGGCGTTGCCCCCCAGGAGTGCCTCAAGCTGGTCGAGCAGGTGAACAGTATGACCAATATCAACCTGACCGGCCTGATGACGGTCGGGCCGCATACCGACGACGAAGAGGCGATCCGGGCGGCTTACGGCCGCTGTCGCGAACTGTTCAAACAGGGCCGCGATATTGTGGGTGACGAGTTCGATACGCTTTCAATGGGCATGTCCGACGATTTCCCGCTTGCTATCGCCGAAGGCTCGACCATGATTCGCATCGGCAGCGCCATTTTCGGCCTCCGCCAGTAGACCTTCGTTTTGGGCCTGACGGCCTCTTTTTTCGCAATCGGTTCAATTTTCAACCAATTATCGCAAAAAACCCCGCTGGCGGCGTTAAGTTTTTCTGCCCAAAGTTACGATAATACTAATGTACTGTCTCTAAATGAAACAACTCATACCGGGGCCTGACAGCTATAGGGGCGGACGAAAAATGGAAATGAAAAAACCCTAAGGTAAGCGAGTGGTTTATGGATTTATCACCCAACGATATTCGTAATTATGAGTTTCCTTCTCAGATGCGCGGCTACGATAAGGAAGAAGTGGATAGCTTCCTGGAGCAGATCGCGGCGGCGATGGAAAACACCAGGCAGGAGAATCTGAAACTGTCGATGGAGGTTGATTCGCTTAAAACCCAGCTTGCCGGACTGCGACAGTTTGAGGACACGATCAAAAGCGCAGCCATCGACGCCCGTCGCAACGCCGATAAAACGATCGCCGACGCCAAGGAGGAGGCGGACGAACTTCTCTCCCGCGCTAAAGAGGAATCCGAGACACTGATAGGATCGCAGGCCACCCGCCTCGACGCGATCAAGGCCCAGCTCGAATCGCTGGAGTTGACGAAAAGGTCGTTCATCGGCCAGATCCGCACCATCATTAACGAGCATTCGCAATTGGTGGATGACATCGCCGAAGCGGATGTCAAGAAGAACCTGACCGACGATAGTATCGAGGTGACCGATTCGGCCGATGTCACGCGCGACACGCATGAAACGATTGCCGACGAAGGCACCGAGGAAGAAGCGATCCATACTGAGGAAGCGAACGCCGCCGAGGAGATCGTACCGGTAGCCGAGGCCGAAGCACCGGCCGAAGAAACCCCACCGGCCGACGCCGAGAAGAAACCGATCGATCCGGAACTGGCCGCGGCCCTCGAATGCTACCAGTTGCAGCAGGCGGCCAAAGAGGCCGCAAAAGATGAGGGCGGTACGCCGCCAGAAGTGATTCCCAAACCGGGTGAGTTCGTGGAAACCACCGCCCGGGCCGAGGATGTTCCCAACGGTTTTATCGCCATGGCTAACGAGTCTGGCAAGACTGAAAAGACGACCGACACCGACAAGGTAGCGGTCGCGGCGGCAGCGTCGATGACCGAGCGCAACAGTGTTGATATCGACGAGCCGGTTCTCAAGAAAAAACCCGCCGAACCGATCGACCCCGATCAACTGGCCGACGCTCTCGATGATGTCGTCGCCACCTTCGAGGAACAGATGGACAAGGCGGAAAAGAGCTAGAAGCAGTACCTCCCAACTGCGTTTTCGGCCGGCCCGGGATGTTATTCCGGGCCGGTTTTTTTGGTCCGATCAAACGCGACCGATATCTTTCTTGCTGACAGCATGATTCGGGCGGCATATCTTGTCGGAGTTAAAACCAACCTTATAATCGAAGGGGATTAGACTGATGCAAACAGTTGAACAGTTCCATAAAGAGTTGAACGAAGCGGTTGATTTCATAAAAGGGCAGATTACGTTTGAACCGAAAATCGGTATTATCCTCGGTACCGGCCTGGGATCGCTGGTTGACGGAATCGAGATGATCGGAACAGTCGACTATGACAAGATACCACACTTTCCGGTCTCGACGGTTGAGTCGCACGCCGGGCGGCTGCTGTTCGGCAATCTCGGCGGCAAGACTGTCGTGTGCATGCAGGGGCGCTTTCACTACTACGAGGGCTATTCCTTCCAGCAGATCGCTTTTCCGGTTCGAGTAATGAAGGCGCTCGGGATGGAGACTTTGATTGTCTCCAACGCCGCCGGCGGCATGAATCCGAACTTCGTCGCCGGTGATATCATGGTTATCAAGGATCATATCAATTTCTTCCCCGGCAACCCACTGATCGGTCCCAACGATGGTAACTGGGGCAACCGTTTCCCGGATATGTACGAAGTATACAACTGCGCCCTGGTCGATATGGCCAGAAAAGTGGCCCTCGAACAGGGATTGAGAATTCAGGAAGGTATCTATGTCGGGCTGACCGGACCCTGCCTCGAAACAGCGGCAGAATACAGGATGCTGCGCGGCTTTGGCGCCGACGCGGTCGGCATGTCAACGGTCCCGGAAGTAATCACCGCCCACCACCAGCACAACAAAATACTCGCTTTTTCGATTGGCACCGATATGGGGCTGGCGGACAGCATGCACCCCTGTTCACTTGAGGATGTAATCGGGACCGCATCGCGGGCCGAACCGAAACTGCGCGACCTTATCGCCGGCTGTGTTAAGCGGATGTAAGGGGGGCCAAGCCCCGTTTATTCTGAACGCGGCTGACAACAAGAGACGCAATCGACTAAAAACCGTCCCGCCGGGTAGCCGACGGGGCGGTTTGATTTGCATATCGCTTTGTTCGCGGTTTACCGCCCGGCCAGGTCGCCCAGGCGGGCGAGGTCAAGGATTTCGATATCAGCCCCGGAAACCCGGATGATCTTCTCGCGTGACATTTTCGCCAGCGACCGCGAGAATGTCTCGGGGATCGTCCCCAACTGCGAGGCGAGCACCGATTTCTTTTCTGCCAGCTTCACCACCGGCCGGTCGTCGGTTAGTTTATCGGCTTCGATCTTCTCAACCAGGTAATGGGCCAGGCGGGTGGTGATGTCGGTCAGCGAAAGTTCTTCCACCAGCCGGGTCAATTTGTGCAGCAAAGCCGACAGGCGACCGATCAGGTTCATGGCCAGGTTCGGGTTGCGCTGCAGCAGGCCGACAAACTTGTCGCGCTGAAAGACCAGCAGTTGCGAATCTTCAAGCGCCTCGGCCGAAGCGGGATACTTGCCGCCGGCGAACAACGCCGCCTCGGCGAAAGTGTCACCCGGCATGGCAATCATCAGGATCTGTTCTTTTCCCTCCGGCGATGACTTGAAAATCTTTACCTTGCCTGAACCGACCACATAAAAGGCGACGCCCGGGTCACCTTCGTGGAAAAGCACCTCGCCCCGAACCACCTTTTTCGTGTATCCGGCCGTGGCGATATCCTCATGCGACAGGTTGTCCAGTTCACTGAACAGTTCGGA
>DAOWIC010000030.1 GCA_030641085.1 Calditrichota bacterium | reverse complement strand
GCTTGATCATATCGCGCGCGGCATTTTGGGCGAACTTGAGATTGTCGGTCAATGCCAATAGCTCTTTTTTAGTCGGCACACGGTAGAAACCGCCGACCCGGACATTGATCGGATGAATCTCGCGACCGCCCAGCAGGGTCACCAATTCGTTACCGATTTTTTTCAGCTTCAGGCCCTGGGTTACCGCTTCAGGGTAATCCTTGGCTAACTGGATAGCGTCCTCGTAGCCGAGGAAATCCGGGGCGTGCAGCATGTAGACGTGCAGAGCGTGGCTTTCGATCCACTCGCCGCAGTAAATGAGCCGGCGCAGGGCGCGAAGCTGTCCGTCCACTTTGATGCCGAACGCGTTTTCCATCGCATGAACCGAACTCATCTGGTACGCGACGGGGCAGATACCGCAGATGCGCGCGGTGATATCGGGAGCTTCGTAATAGTTGCGGTCCCGCAGGAAGGCCTCAAAAAAGCGAGGCGGTTCGAAGATCTTGAACTTTACGTCCTGAACCTCGTTCTCCCTTATCTTGATATATAGTGAGCCTTCACCCTCGACACGCGCCAAATAGTCGACCTTTATCGATTTAGTCTTGTTCATGGATCATGCTCTCTTTCATAAAGACGTCGGCGGAGGTGTTAAAGCTGCGATACATGCGAACCAGGTCGTCGGATGAGACTCCCATCTGTTTGAACTTTTCGCTCAGCGCCCGGGTGTTCGGGTCCTCGCTGGGGCCGAAACAACTGTAACAGCCACGGTTGTACGAGGGACAAATCGCGCCGCAGCCGGCGTTGGTGACCGGGCCGAGGCAGGGAATGCCCTTGGAGACCATCACGCAGGTTGTTCCGCGCATTTTGCACTCCATGCACACGCTGTAGCTGGGGATATTCGGCTTGCGCCGGTTGAGGAAGGCGTTGACGACCTCCAGCAGGTGATACTTGTTGATCGGGCACCCGCGCAGTTCGAAGTCCACCCTGACATGGTTGTTAATGGGCGTAGAATTGTTCAGGGTTTCGATATACTCGGGGTTGGCGTAGACGGCCGACGTAAATTCGTTGACGTCTTTGAAATTGCGTAGCGCCTGAATGCCGCCTGCGGTGGCGCAGGCGCCAATCGTGATCAGGAATTTCGACGCCCGGCGTACTTTGTGGATCCGCTCGGCGTCATGGCTGGTCGTAATGGATCCCTCCACCAGCGACAGTTCGTATGGCCCCCGGGCGACGGCTCTTGAGGCTTCGGGGAAGTTGGCGATTTCGACCTCTTCCGCGACCGACAAAAGCTCGTCCTCGCAATCCAGAAGGCTCAACTGACAGCCATCACAGGAGGCGAACTTCCATACGGCAAGTTTTGGTCTGCGTTTTATGTTATTTTTCATATTAAATTTCTCGCTTGTTGAACAGATCCTTGAGGCTTTCATAGGTGAAAACCGGACCGTCCTTACAGACAAACTTGGGTCCCATCTGGCAGTGCCCGCAGAGGCCGGCGCCGCATTTCATATTACGCTCCATGGAAACATAAATGTTCCTGGTCGGCACGCCGCGTTGCTGCAGCGCCATGACCGTGAAGCGCATCATTACTTCCGGCCCGCAGGTCAGGGCGATTGTGTTCAGCGGATCGAACGGCGCCTTGGGAATAAGCGTCGTGACCACACCGACAAAGCCGGCCCAGCCTTCGACATCGCGGTCGACAGTGACATCCACCTCGAAGTCGAATCTCGAGCGCCATTGCTCTAATTGCTTGATGTAGAGAATGTCGGCCGGGGTGCGAGTACCGTACAGCAGGATCGCCTTGCCGTACTTGCGCCGCTTCTCCAGGATGTGATAGATCGCCGGGCGCAGCGGCGCCAAACCGATACCGCCCGCGATCAGGATAATGTCGTTGCCTTCAGCCTCTTTGATCGGCCAGGCAGTGCCGAACGGTCCGCGTACGCCGACCGTGTCGCCCGCCTCGAGGCGGCGAAGGGCTCTGGTTACATTGCCGACCACGCGGGTGGTGTGGACCTGGGTGTTCGGTCGGGCCGGGTCGCCGGAAATAGAGATCGGTATCTCTCCGACGCCGTAGACATAGAGCATATTAAATTGGCCGGGCAGGAACTTGAGATCACCGCCGTCGACCGCTTTCAGCTCGATGGTGAATGTATCTGCGGTATTCTTGCGAATCTTTTCGATAATGAACGGGCGCGGCACCATGGTACCGCAGGATTCACTGTCAACCGCCGCCGTGATGTTAGTGGTTTTTTCCATATATATCCAGAAGTTGCAGTCTCAATTCCAATAGTTCACTTTCCATCAAGTGCGCGAAGCGTCTCATGATCTCGTAGCCAAGCTCATGATCCTGTTCACACTTTTCCCTCAGACAGGTGCCGTCAAGCGCGATAGCCCGGGTCAGATCCACCGCGCGGCAGTCGAAGTGCCGCAGGTGCGGCGGGAGGAGCCAGCTCCAGCCGAGAACATCGCCCGCGGTACGCGTATGAACGACAATCCCGCCCTTGTGAGGACAGAAAATCTCGAGAGCCAGCTTACCGTGTCGGATGAAGTAAAACTGATTGGATTCATCGCCTTCGCGAAAGATGTACTGCCCTTCGTCGAAGCGAACATTAGAGGCACAACCAACGAGGAGTTCGATGTGCCGTCGATCCATACCCTTCAAAAAGGGATGTTCAGCTAGATACGGTTCAAGTGACTGCATGCTCGTCCTCCTTGACCTTTCCTATGGACGCCTGGTCGCCCTCGCGCTCACGAATGGCGGCCGCTTCTTGCGTAATATCTATCCCAACCGGACACCAGGTGATGCATCGTCCGCAGCCGACACAGCCCATGGTGCCGAACTGATCGATCCAGTTGGCCAGTTTGTGCATCATCCACTGCCGGTAGCGCGACTTGGTGGACTGTCGCACCGAACCACCGTTGATATACGAAAACTCGTTGGTAAAGCAGGAATCCCAGCGGCGAATTCTCTCGCAGCTCGTTCCCTTAAGATCGGTCCTGTCCACTACCGTGGTACAGAAACAGGTCGGACAGACCATGGTACAGTTGCCGCAAGAGAGGCAGCGTTTGGCCACCTTATCCCAGTGCACGCTGTCCGGGTTACTTTGTAGGATATCCTTCAGGCCGTCGGTCTCAAGCGTCCGACCCATCTGACCGGCGGCTCTGTCACACGCCTCTTCGGCCAGCTTGAGTTCTTTCGGCTTCGCCCGCCGGAAAGAGACACCCCCCAAAACGGCCGCGCCCCGTTTTGAGCCGACCTCGACCACAAAGTAATGCTGCTCGCCGTCGAGCACCTCAGTCAGGGCGAGATCGAAGCCTTTTTCCGCCTTGGGGCCGGTTCCCATCGAGACACAAAAACATGTGCCGTCGGCCTGGGTACAGTTGGCGGCTACTATCAGGCTGGCGTCGCGCAGTTTCTGGTAGTGCTGATCGACATGTTCACCGGAGGTGAAAACTTTGTCCTGCAAAAGAACCGCGTTTACCTCGCAGGCGCGCAGTCCGACAAACGCGTACCGGGGCAGCTCGGACTTGTCCTCGTAAACCTCGTAGCCCGATTCTTTTCGTTGAGCTGTCCAGAAAACGTGCTCAGGGGGAAAGAGGTATTTCTTAGGGGAGTGGGGGCCGACATTGAAGCCGAACAGAGCCTGATCGTCTCTTTTTTCAAGACGATACGTGCCCGGTTCCCGCCGATCGGTCCATCCCTGCGGTAGTTCCTCACAACTGCTCAGTTCCTGGTACACGATTGCTTCATTGCTGACAGTGGGGCCGATGATGCTGTAGCCCGCCTTTTGCAGCGAAGTAAAGAGTGTCCCGAACTTGCTTCGGCTGATAACCATCTGGTCGCCGAGCTTTGGCTTAGGTTTCTCCATGCGGTTAGTCCCTGCTACTCATGGTGTATCTGTTCATAGAGTTCATATTCATGCTGCTCATTGCTGTCTCAGTTCGCCCTTTCCAATGGCTTCTAAAATCGCTATTGATGTGATTCGACCGTTTTTGTCGCGATCTTACTTTTTCCGATAACTATATCCAAATTTACGCAAAGAAGGCACTCGATAGAAGTCTATTCCGCCTGTTGCTGAGCCATTTCGGACCCCCATACCTAATTATCGGCAAGTAATCATTAAGTTAAAAAATGTCAAGAAGATATTGAGAAAAGTTTCACAAAAGCGAGATGTGCAGGGTCGTGAATACCGTTAATAATTAACGGATTATAGGGATTGGCTGCTATCTGAGGCACTCAAGATGGTAGCCTTCTATGACATCATAGTAGAGGGTGTCGAGCGACCGCCAGAACTCTTTATCCTGCTTCAGATTACTCAATCGCGCTGCCGGCAGGGCCGCGGGATGGCTTTCGTCAGGACGTGGATCCACGTTTCAGCACGGCGCCCGATGGCGAGGGCGCGGGCGAGAGACGGATGTGACAAAAACGGTCAGTCGGGGGCGAACGAAGCCGAACCGCAAAGGCAGTTCCGCTGTTCGTATCGTCGACAAGAGGGCCATGCGCAGGATCTGGATTCTGGCTCTGGCCGCTCGTTTTCGACACTCTCCGATTGCGCGTCCGGGGAAATGAACTATATTGGAGTAATCTCATAAACAGGTTCGGGTGTATTGTCAATCTGCAGATGAGACAACCACTGTTGGGAGTGTGATGGACGACACCGTGATTAGACATCGGGAATCGACGCGATACTATAAAAATCTACTATCTGTGGCGACGCCGGCGCTGGGCGCGTTGCTGCTGCTCACTTCACCGGCCCGGGCATTCGACGGAATGGTCTTCCCGGATTCATCCAACCTTGTTTTTCAGTGGCAATCGAATCTCGATACTGTGACGGTAACCATCGAAAATCAGTCCGGCGGCACGATAGCCGATTTCTATGTTGCCGACCTTTCCCTTGAACCGGCTACGCTGGCGCAATGTCTTATCGACGGTGTCCCGTCTTTGCTGCCGGTCGAATCGGAGTTCGGGGCAGTCGACCCATATCGATATACCACCCACTTTCTCGTCGGCGATTTTTCGCAGACTGTCTCGCTGACGTACCATGCTGCCTCGTATGAATCGGGCCATATAAGTTGGGCTGCCGCCGGACCGTTCCCGGCTTTTGGGATAACATCGCTCGATACCGCCGGCTGCTGCGCAGGCATCCGGGGCAATATCGACGGCGATCCGTCCGACCGGACCGATATCGCTGACCTGGTTTACTTTGTCAATTGGGCGGTCAACAGCCCCACCGGGCCATCACCACCCTGCCTTGCGGAGGCTGATGTCGACGGTAGCGGCGGGGTTGATATCGCCGACCTGGTTTACATGTCGCGCTGGATGTTCAATATGTCGGGCGGCCTGCCTCCGGTTTATTGCGAGCAGTAAGCTGCTGCATTTTACTCCAGACAAGATCACCTGCTCAAAATCTGAACAGGCCGAAATCGGGCCTGTCACGGCGTCGACCGGACCGGCTTCTGTTGCTTACTTTCTTTAGTCGCCCAAAGCCTTACCGAGTATAATCCTTGAAGGTCGAACAGCCAACCCTCAGCAAAAAAGGAGCAGATTATAAGCAGTCAGCGGCACAAGAGTCTCTCGATTGAATCAGTCGCCCGGCACGTGACAGCCGACAGGACCGATATACCGCGAGTGTTGTTCATTACCTCCGAAGCCGGTCCTGCCGGGGGGCAAAGAGAACGCGCGGAAAAGTTGAGCGGATTGCTTCGAGCTGCCGGCAGTGATGCGAAGATACTCGGTTACGATACAGCCGGGATAGCATCACGCTTTTTCTCACGGATGGCGGCCAGGTACTCATATTTCAGAAAGCTGGCCCGACGCCTTCCTGCTTTCGACATGGTTCACCTGTTTGGCGGACCGGGCGTTTCCTTCTACGGCTGGATTCTGCCGTTGGTACTGATAACACGTTTTTTCGGAAAGCGGGTCCTCCTCGACTGCGGCAATGGCGTCAGTGAATCCGGACCGGACGAGATAGGACGGCTCACCCGGGCGGTACTGCTATTGTGTGACCGCGTGCTCTTGGCCTCGGATTATCAGGTCCAGCAGGCGAAGTCGGTCGGCCTGCGCGGTGTATATATTTCCGGTTCGGTTGACCTGTCCCTTGTGGAGCCGAGACTGATCGAATCGGTTCAGCCGCGGATTGTTGTGGCCGGACATCTCGATAAGATCAGCAACCTCCGCTGCGCTATCCGGGCGTTTAAGCTGGTCAAACAGAAATACCCGCGTACTGAGATGCTTGTTATCGGCGATGGCCCGGAGCGTGCCCGGCTGGAGGTGATGGTTGCGATGGGGAAGATCGGCGGGATTACTTTCACCGGTGAGATCGACAGGGATTCTTTCCGCCGCCACCTGCGGGAGTCCGATATCTACCTGAACTGCTGCTCGGTTGATTACCTGCCCGAGACCCTGCTCGAGGCGGCCGCCCACGGTTTGCCGGTAGTGACGACGCCGGTGGGAGGGATCCGCGACGCGCTCGAGGATCGCCACGATGCCCTCATTGTCAAAGCAGGCGATCATGGCGGACTGGCGGATCGCCTGATCGAACTGGTTGAAAACTCGGAGTTGGTGAAACAGTTGTCACAGCGCGGCGAGACGACAGCCACTCGTTTCGATTGGAAGAAAATAAGCCGCCGCTGGCTCGAGTTCTACTCACGACCGTCCGCTCGATAGCACTTTCTCAAAGCGTTTTTTCAGTCTCCGCTTTCCCATCTTTAATCTCAACATGGCGATGAAACCAAGTTTTTGTTGTGCGACGCGGTGTCATCGACTATAGTTGCCGGTAACATACTTGAAATAACTCAGAGTTACGACCAGCTTAGGAATCTGCCCTATGACCAACGG
This sequence comes from Calditrichota bacterium, assembly GCA_030641085.1. Taxonomy (GTDB): domain Bacteria; phylum Zixibacteria; class MSB-5A5; order GN15; family FEB-12; genus DAOWIC01. The sequence goes on along the minus strand of DAOWIC010000030.1, from coordinate 2,697 downwards.
CGAGTCTAAATATGATCTGGCTATCGTGATGCCCGTGCGCAACGAGGAGAAGTTCATCGGCCAGACGCTCGATCAAATATACCTCCAGGATTTTCCTATGGATCATCTCGAGATTGTCGTTGCCGACGGTAATTCCACTGACCGCAGCCGCGAGATTGCCGAGTCGTTCAAGCCGCGCTTCGGTTCGCTCAAAGTGCTCGACAATCCGCGAGCACTGCCGTCGTCGGGACGTAACGTGGGAGTGAAGAATACAACGGCGCCGTATATTCTGGTGCTTGACGGCCACACTTATATTCCGAGCAAGAACTTCCTTGCCGACATCGTGGCGATCTTTAAAGAGACCGGGGCCGATTGTCTCTGTCGTCCGCAGCCGCTCCGACCGCCCGATATCAACGAGTTTCAGCAGGCGGTAGCCTCCTGTCGCGGCTCGGCGCTCGGTCACAAGCCGGGTTCGGAGATATACTCCGAGACGGAGGGAGTGGCCGACCCTACCTCGACCGGGGCGATGTACCGCCGCGAAGTGTTTGAGAAGGTCGGCTATTTCGATGAAGAGTTCGATGCCTGCGAGGACGTAGACTTCAATCACCGCGTCCACAGGGCCGGCTTGAAATCGTGGTTGTCGCCAAAGTTGCGCGTGCTCTACTACCCGCGCTCCACTCTGCAGGGGTTGTGGCGACAAATGAATCGTTATGGCATGGGGCGGTTCAAATACGCCCGGAAACATCAGATATTTTCGCCGGTGCAGTGGTTTTCCGCAGCGGCCGTGGTGGCCATAGCGCTTTTGTTCGTTCTTTCATTCGCCTCCGAGACAATCCAGAGCCTGTTTGAATCGCTGGTGGCGTTTTATCTGCTGATTGTGATCGGTTTCTCGCTTGTGCTTTCGCTGAGGGAGAAGCGACTCGGTTGCCTGTTGTTCGGACCGCTGATCTTTCCCACGATTCATTTCGGCCTGGGAGTCGGGTTTCTCAAGGCTGTTTTCGATAGATATAAGCTGCGATAAAAACCGGAACTCATACATGGGGGAGGTGATCTGATATGCTGTCTGCTTATAGTTACAGTTCTCTCGACAGTTATCGCAATTGTCCGCGCAAGTTCAGTTTTCGCTATATCGAACGGGTGCCGACGGTAAAAACAGTAACCGCCGACACTTATCTCGGTAACGCTGTCCATCGTGTGCTGCAGAAAATGTACACTCTCGGCGCGGACGGGATCCTTTTTCCCAAAGAGGATATGCTTAAGCTCTATCACGGCGAGTGGGCGAAGATCGACCACAAACTGTTCAAAGTGATATCTGAATTTTACACTATCGACGACTATATCCGGATCGGCGAGGAGATGCTGATCAGGCATCACGAACGGCACGCGCCTTTTGACCAGGGGACGCTGCTGGGAGCGGAGATGCATATTTCGTTTCACCTGCTCGGGACGCCGTTTAAGTTCCGTTGCTATATCGATCGTCTTTGGCGGCGGGATGACGGCGTGGTGGAGATATGCGATTACAAAACCGGGCAAAACCTGGCACAGCCGAGCGATCCTCGGTTCCGGTACCAGATGGGCCTGTATCAACTGGCGGTGCAGTCGCAGTATCCGCAGTACGAGCAGATCGATCTGGCCCAGTATTTCCTGCGCAAGGACGAAATCGTGCGCACGCGCCTGGAGCCGGGCGATCTGGAGCAACTGGCCGAAGAGTATCGCCTGGCGGTGGCGGAGACGATCGAGGCAACCCGGCTGGAGAGTTTCCCTGCCAAAGAGGGACCGTTGTGTAACTACTGCGACTTCCAGGAGATATGTCCAGCCAAGCGACATCGCGCCATGCTCGATGGTGAAACCGATGTGGGCGAGCCTGAAAACCTCAGCCCGGAGGGTTTGAAGCGATTGGCTGAGGCGTATATCGCCGCCCACTACGAGGCGGCCGTTTCGAAGAAGAAGCTCGACGGTCTCAAGGCCGATTTGCTGGATGCGGCGCGACAGACCGGACTGTCTCGCCTTGACGGAGAGACCGGGTATGTCGGTGTCAAGCTCGGGCGAGAGCGAAAATTCGTTACGAAGACAGAGGACGCGGCCAAGTTCGCCGAACTGACATCGGAAGCGCGACAGATGGGACTGGATGATTACTTCAATCTCGACGGCCGGGCGGTGATGAAGGATCTGTTCAGCAAGGGGCGGCTGCCGGAAGATCAGGCGAAGCGGCTGGAGCCGTTTGTGGTCGAAAAGGAGACTTCGCGCGTATCGGTAAAGCTCACAATTGAAGAGAATGAAAAAGAGAAATAGGCGCGTTGAGATGCATGCAAAAAAAAAGACCCGGCTTGGCCGGGTCTTTTTTTTGAGCAATTTCTATTTCGCATGGCGCACAACGAAGGCGGGGTAGATCTGCATCTTATCCCGCTCCGTAAACGGCAGGGTGTCATTCGGACCGTCGCCCTGGATATGGTCCGCGACCGTCATAAGGCTGTTGGCCGGATTGGTCGTGGTAGTATCAACCGTCAGGCTTTCAATCGGCTTGCCGTCAAGCGACGATATGAAGACCGTCACCAGCCGCCCGGCGCCGGATGGCAGGGTGATATGGGTCGGCCCCAGGTTGGCAATCATTCCGAGTGTCACGCACTGGATCGAGGTGTCCGCTCTGAATCCCTTGAAGGCGAACTGATCCACGCGTCCACCGGTGTAGATGGCCGAGTCGGCGACAATTCGGTTCAT
>DAOWIC010000124.1 GCA_030641085.1 Calditrichota bacterium | reverse complement strand
TGTAGCTTTGGATACGACTCAAAATTCGAAGAGGGTGGACCGATAACGGTTCACCCTCTTTTTGTATGCTTAGTTACGCCGTCTGCTTACTCGTGAAGAAGAGCTTCAGCATATACCAGACGAGCGCCAGCGCGATGACAAAACAGATCAGGAAGATAATAAAGATCGACCACTGCGGCGCAAACGGTATCGCGGCCGGGTCGTGGGCACCGTCGAGAACCAGCAACCGCAGGACATGGCGATTGATGACCATGCCGAGCACCGATACCAGCAGCATCAGCCCCGAGACCAGGAACTTCTTTTTCATGTAGAAGTGCAGCGACAGCAACGACAGCACAATGCCGATTATCAGCCACCATATGCCGGACGATCGCATGTACGGAAGCAGCACTTCGCCTAACGTAAACAGGTATACCACGCCGATCACCATCGCGACCGCCATGCCCCAGATGAAAAACGATTTGCCCAGCTTATAGATCGGCTCGCTCTCGCGGCCGACCAATCCGACAAAAAAGCCGCCGACCGTCACCGCCCCGACCAGCATATGCAGCCAGCGCCAGATATAAGAACCGATCTCGGGGTTGAGCACCAGCCCGGATTGATTGCTCGCGTACAGCGCCTGATACAAGTCGGGGCGTTCGGCCATCGAAAAGACCGAGCTGTAGATAAACGAGACATATATAAAACCGATCAGGGCTATTGCCAGGTAAGTAGCGGTACGTCCGTTGCTCCCGTTTTGTCGAAAAGCCGCACCGTAGAGGAAATAGTAGGCAATCATCGCCACGACAAAAATCATCAGCCAGAACCAGGCGCTCACGATTGAAGCGGAGTAGACCGGTTTGGCCAGCACCAACTGGGCGAACAGCAGGGGCGCCACGCCGAGCGTAACAGTCGCCGCCATCAAGGTCGGGAAGAGCTTGACGAATTTCTGCACGGTCGGATCGTTCCACTTGTTGTTCAGCTTCCCGAACAGAATGACAGCGATGCCGCCGACCATGAAGTTCATCGCCAGGAAATGCAGGGTCAGTGTCACCATGTGCAGGGTAGTCACCAGCCAGAGAGGAGCCGACAGGAAATTGTAATCAGGCAGGTTCATTCCGTCCCTCCTTCCTGCAGAGTTTTCAGGTATTCAATCAAAGCGGCGCGTTCGACCTCATCACCGGTAAAGTCCGGCATCTCATCGGCGAAGTCACCGGCGGCATCGAGAATATCGTTATAATCGACATCGTCCAATCCGGCCAGCGATGCTGTCTTGTCGTTATAGCCGCCCACCTCGTGGCACTTGCCGCAGCGGATCTCGTACACCCTCTGCCCCAGGGCAACTCCCTGTATGCCATAGATCTCGCTCACGTGCCGGTTATCGAGTCTGCCGTGCAGATGCGCCGCCAGCATCTGCGCCTCTTCCTCGGTTCCCAAAAAGGGCGGCATGTTGCCTATCATGACGTGCGTACCCATCACCATAGCGGCGATAAAACTCCGGTCGGTGCCGTCGAAAGCAGGCTTGAGCGGCTTGTAGCCATCGATCGTGTGACAACTGCGGCAGGCACGGCGGAATAGATCAGCGCCGTCGTCACCGGTGCGGAATTTCATGTGCGCCAGATAACCGTCCGATTGGTAGGCGTTCCCGTGCGCCATCTCGACCGCGTTGCCGTACATGTATCCGGTGATGACATACGGCTTGCGAATCGACTCGCGCATCCACTCATACGCCCCGAACCAGCCCAGGCCGAGCGCCATGATGATGATCGCCACCACCAGATTATGCATGCGCGGTATGATGAAGCCGAACACGATGATCATTACCGCCAGCGCGATGGCAAAAAGCTGCGACTCCCACAGCGACAGCATCGGCGTGGGCATCATCTCGGTCGCCGCGGCCGTGATCTCGGCCGGAATCGCCCGCCAGTACCAGAGCATGGAAAGAACGACCACAACCAGTCCGGCGATACCCCAGACACCGTTGTAACGCATCAGGCGCGCCTTGAGTTTGTCGGCCGGGTAGCGCGATGCGACGACCATGGCAAACAGGCCGGCCAGCATGATACAGATGCCGGTGCGAAGCACCAGCGACGACCAGAAGGTCGGATTGAAGAAGCCGTCCCAGAATTCGCCGGTCGCCAGCCATTCACCCGGTGAGAGCATGAACGTGATGATGCCGTTGATGACAAACAGCGATCCCCACGCGGCGGCAAAATAGATCCAGCCGATAATCATGTGGTCGCGACCGGACATCCGCTTCCAGCCGTAGAAATAGAGGATGGCGGCGGCGATTTCGATCACGAAGAAGGTCCATTCGGTGGCCCAGCCCCAGACGTAATTATGAATCAGCGCTTCGGTCGCGGCCGGGTTGAGCAGCCCGATGATAAACCAGATGCCGACCCCGGTCAGCGCCCCGAAAACCACCGAGACGAGCACGAAAAACTTGCTCAGCTTTTCGAGGAACTCGAGTTTGAGGGTATCATTGACCTTGCGCGCCGCCCGTTCGGCGACCACCAGGTACAACCCTCCGCCAATCGCAAAATGGGAAACGAAGACATGGATAACGGCAATCGTTGCCATGAGTATCCCGTACCCGATGTCCACGTCCCAGAATGGATAATTCATAGGCTATCCCCACAACGTTTGGATAAGTTGATTTCAAGACTTACCTAAACTAGCATAAACGACCGTGCGGGTCAAGATTGTTTATTATCAAAAAGAGCCAAAAATAGATTACATACATCCCCTTTCACCATTCTCAGGCGTCGGGCGAGGAGCGACTGGTGAAATATAAAATCACCGGTTCATGATGGTAGCCGGCATTCTGAAAACATGATATCGACGGACTGTTTATCTCCTCGATCAGGGCGCAGTTGACTACCGACCCCAATCCCTTGAGAAATTCCTCGCAGGCGGTGATGATAAGCCTGGCCAGGCGTTCGCCGCGACGATCGGGATCGATCGCCACGCGGTTGATCCAGCCGCGTCGACCGTCGTAGTTGGCGATACCGACCCCAACCATCAGGTCATCATCATACAGACCGAAATAGGCACAGTAGTCGCGCGCCATCTCCTTTGCCATCATCGGCCGGCTGTCACGTCCCTTCGGCTTGATCGGCAGTCCGGCGCCGAGCCAGAGATTGATGACGGCGTCATAATCATCAATCGTTAGTTGTCTAAGATTGGCCGCCATATTTCTCCTTTAGAATCGCCTCCAGCGAGGCCAGGGTAAACTCCGACGCGAACGCCTGGTCGTTCCAATGCTCGCAGCCGGTAAAATTCAATAGTACTCCGCGTGCCGGCACACTCACCTCAGCCGCCGTGCGCATGCCGCCGGCCAGCATCATAATGCAGGCGACCCCGACAACGCTGAGGTCGGGCATTTTCTTCGAGAAGTGTTCGATCTGCTTGTCGAGAGATCGCTTTGAAAAGACGCATTTGGCGCCATACTTTTTGGCCACCTCGCTGATTCCGTACGCCTGGCAGGTGGGCAGGCAGCGCTTGCAGAAAGTACCGTAGTCGCGCTCTACCCTTTCGCAATCCGGGTTGTGAAGCGACAGGCAGTCCGGCATGACAATCAGCGTATTCTTACGCTTGTTGAATTCCTCCCGATTGAGCCGGTCATAGATTCGATACGAGACCATCTCCAACAGGTACTTCTCTTTCGGCGTCCGACGCAGATCGTGGTCGTCGCGCTTGGACTGGTCGCAACAGGCCGCCTCGACAAAGCCCTCGATCCGCGCGAACTCGCCGGCAAAGCACTCGTACCCATCGCAAATGAACTTATCAACAAATTGGTCGAGTTTGTCGTTGAAATCCGGGCCGAGCCGGTATGTCGGGTGGTTGTCAGCCATAGCGCCAATATACATTCTTGGCGTCGGGCGGCGACAAAAAAAACGATCAGTCGGTCAGTTGGGTCAGCCCCTCGAGCCGCTTGAGGGCTTCGGAGGCCGCCACCGATTGGGGATCAAGGTTCAGCGCCGTCAGGTAATACTGCCGGGCGCGGGCCGGATCGCCCTGAACTTCGAGGTTCTCAGCCAGGGCAAGGTAGATCTGTGACCGCGTTACGTTCTCTGCGGGGGCCAGGCCGAGGCTGTGCTCGAGGCGCGACTGGGCCAATTGATACTGGCGGCACTCGGTATGCGCCCGGCCGAGATAGTAATAGACGCGCCAGCCGCGGGGAGCCTCCCACAACATCTGGTCGAGCGCGTCGCGGGCGGCGGTAAATTCACCGGTTTCGTAAAGCTCAATCGCGCGCGCCAGACGCGGGCTGTTCGGTACGACATTTTGCGGCGCCGGGCTTGTGTCGGATATGGCTTGTGCTTGAAATTCGAGTGGCCGGACTTTGATTGTCTCGATCTTTCCACCACATCCTGCCAGCAGCAAAAGCAGTAAAGCTGATATCAAGGTCGGGTAGCAGGTCTTTCGATAAATAGTTTGCATATTATATGATTATCGGACGCCGGTCGATTTTTGTGGAGTATACCCGCCGACAAAAATGCTTGAATTTGGACCGGGTCGAGTCGTATCTTGAGTAGGAGAGTTACTCAAAACGCAATCAGAGGGAAGCAATCTGATGAATCAACAGATGCCACCACCTCAGCAGCAACCGACTTTTTACAAAAACCCCGGACTGGCAGCCGTTCTGTCGTTTTTCTTCATGGGCCTGGGCCAGATTTACAATGGTCAGATTTCCAAGGGCATCTTCTTTATAATCATCTACTCGCTCTCGTTTGTGTTG
>DAOWIC010000227.1 GCA_030641085.1 Calditrichota bacterium | reverse complement strand
GGCTCGATATGTCGGGGAGTTCCTGGGCAACACCAGCCTTAAGAATGTAATGGAAGGGACGGAACTCAACCAGGTCCATCAGATCGCAAGCCACGTCATATTTGCCGGCGAACAGGATGCCGACAGCGAGGATACCTCCGTAGACAAAAAGAGCTTTAACGTTTGAAACCAACTTAAGAAAGCATAGAAGAATGACACAGAGCAAAGCACACTTTGAATTCAAAGATATTCATGTTGAGGTTGAAGGCAAAGAGGTCGTGAAGGGCGTCTCTTTGACGATCAACCACGGCGAGATTCACGCTATCATGGGGCCAAACGGTTCCGGCAAATCCTCGCTATCGAACGCCCTGATGGGCCATCCGAATTATACTATCACCTCCGGTGAAGCACGGCTCGACGGTAAGAACCTGCTGGAGATGTCCGCCGACGAGCGTTCGCGCGCCGGGCTTTTTTTGGCGTTCCAGTATCCCCTGGCGATTCCGGGTGTGACTGTGGCCAATTTCCTAAGGGCGGCCTTGAAATCGCATCGCGGCAAGGATGCCGATATGTCTGATTTCAGGAAGCTGTTGAAGGCTGAAATGAGCGACCTCTCGGTGGATCCGTCGTTCGCCACCCGTTACCTCAACGACGGTTTCTCAGGCGGCGAGAAGAAGCGGGTGGAGATTCTCCAGATGTCGATGTTGAAACCGAAGATGGCCCTGCTCGATGAGACCGACTCCGGTCTTGATATCGACGCGTTGAAAACGGTTGCCGACGGTATCAACCGCTACCACAACGACCAGAACGCAATCCTGCTGGTAACGCATTACCAGCGGCTTTTGAATTATGTCAAGCCCGACTTTGTTCATGTCATGATGAACGGCCAATTTGCCAAGTCGGGCGGCCCTGAACTGGCCTTGAAGCTCGAAGAATCCGGGTATGACTGGGTGGAAAAGGAAGTGCTCCAAAAGGCAGAGGTATAACCATGTCCGATGCGATCAAACAGCAGAACGAATCCCTGTCGACCCTGAACGCCGATTACGCCGCCAAGTACGGCTTTCACGACCCGGTCGATTATTTCCACAAGGGCGCGAGAGGTCTCAATCACGAGGTGGTTGAGATGATTTCGCGAATGAAAAAGGAACCGCGCTGGATGGCCGAGCGGCGCCATGAAGCGCTGGATATCTTCTACTCCAAGCCGATGCCCAAATGGGGCAACCAGCAGGCGCTGGGCGAGATCGACTTCGAAAATATCTATTATTTCATGAAGCCGATTGAACGGCAACAGGACAACTGGGATGATGTCCCGGAGTATATCAAGAAGACTTTCGACCGGCTCGGAATCCCGGAGGCGGAACAGAAATTCCTCGGCGGTGTGTCGGCTCAATACGAGTCGGAAGTGGTTTACCATTCGATGAAGGAAGACCTGAAGAAACAGGGGATCGTATTTCTTGATATGGATTCCGGCCTGAGAGAGCGCGAGGATATTGTCAAGAAGTTCTTCGGGACAATCATACCGTCTACCGACAACAAGTTCGCCGCGCTGAATACGGCAGTCTGGTCGGGCGGATCGTTTATCTATGTCCCGCCGGGGGTGAATGTCACGGTTCCGCTTCAGGCCTATTTTCGCATCAACGCCGAAAACATGGGTCAGTTCGAACGAACCCTGATTATTGCCGACAAAGGTTCGCGCGTTCACTATATTGAAGGTTGCACCGCGCCGGTCTATTCGACCGATTCGCTGCACTCGGCAGTGGTGGAGTTGATCGCGCTCGACGATGCCTATATCCGCTACACCACGATTCAGAATTGGTCGCGCAATATCTTCAATCTTGTCACCAAGCGCGCCACGGTTCACAAGAACGCCACGGTCGAGTGGGTTGACGGCAATCTCGGTTCGCGACTGACGATGAAATATCCCTGTATCCAGCTTGTCGGCGAGGGCGCCCGCGGCGAGGTTCTTTCGGTCGCGTTTGCCGGGGTCGATCAGCACCAGGATGCCGGAGCCAAGATGATCCATGCCGCCCCGAATACATCCTCGCGGATCACGTCCAAGTCGATCTCCAAGGATAACGGCCGCGCCTCTTACCGGGGTTTGGTCAAGATCCACAAAAATGCGGTCAATTCCAAAGTCTCGGTCGAGTGCGACGCGCTGTTGATCGGTGATGACGCCCGCTCCGACACCTATCCGACAATGGAAATCGATTCGGAGAAGGTCCGGGTCGAACATGAGGCCCGCGTCTCCAAAGTGGCCGAGGAGCAACTGTTCTACCTTACCAGTCGCGGTCTTACCGAAGATGACGCCCGGCTGTTGATTGTCAACGGCTTTATGGAACCGTTCACCAAGGAATTGCCGCTGGAATACGCAGTCGAACTGAATCGTCTGATCGAACTCGAGATGGAAGGCTCAATCGGTTGATTGAGAGAAATAGATGACTACCATGAACAAAACAGATGTTGAATATACAATACCGGAAGTAACACCGGAGCTGGAGCGCGGCCCGGTTTGGCTGCGGGATCAGCGGCGCGCGTCGCGAGAGGCGTTTAATGTCGCCGAGGTTCCCCCGCGAGGCCTTCACCTCTGGCGCTACACCGACCCGAAGACCTTTCTGTATGATCGGGACGCGGTCGCCGACACCGCCTACAGCGAGAATTACGATATTGTCGAGAAGATCGAGCTGGACAATCTCAAGAACGGTAACATCGCCGCCTTAGCAACCGACCTCGGCGGTCGGGACATAAAACTCAACGGTGCCGATGAACTGGCCAAACAGGGAGTGGTTCTGAGCAGCCTTTCCAGCGCCGTCGAGCATCACCATGAGCTGGTTGAGAACTACTTGTACCGGTTGGTAAATGCGCGCACCGGCAAGTTCGAGGCGATGAACGGCGCCCTCTGGAATGACGGGATATTTGTTTATGTCCCGGATGGTGTGACGGTGGACAAGCCGATTCACCTGTTGCGTGAATCAGGGCTGGCCAGATCGTCGCAGTTTCCGAGGCTGCTGGTAGTGGTCGGCAAGAACGCCGAATTGACCCTGATCGATGAATACGGCGGCGGCTCGCTCGACGAAAACGAGGGTATCAGCCACGCCAACGGCGCCGTTGAGATTTTCGGGCTCGAGGACAGCCGCACGCGCTACGTTATGCTGCAGCGGCAGGCTTCGGCGATGAAGCTCTACCTTACCCACCGCGCGCAGATCGAGCGCGGCGCCAGCATGCTGACAGTGCCGCTCGCATTCGGCGCGTTGCTTTCGAAGGAGAACTTTGGCGTGACGCTAAACGGCGAGGGCGCCGACAGCAACATGTACGGCCTGCTGTTCGGGTCCGGCTATCAGCATTTTGACAACCACACCTTGCACCATCACGCTGCCGACAACACTTCATCCAATATCGACTTCAAGGTTGTGCTGAAAGATCGCTCCCATTCGGCCTATACCGGCCTGATCAGGATCGACAACGATGCCCGGACCTGCCAGGCATACCAGGAAAACCGCAACCTGCTCCTTAACGAAGGCGTCCGGGCGGACACGATCCCGGAGCTGGAGATTTTGAACGAAGACGTCCAGTGCAGTCATGGCGCCACGATCGGGCCAATGGACCCGGAGTCGGTTTTTTATCTCGAGGCGCGGGGTATCGAACGCGATGAGGCGATTCGTATGATCGTTTCGGGCTTTGTAGATCATACGCTGAAGACGGTCCCGGATGACCTGCGCCAACGCATCGGAACTTTTGTAGCTCAAAGACTGGAGCGTATTTGATATGGCTGATTTTGTCAAAGTGGCCACAGTCGATGAAATTGCGGTCGGGGAGATTCTGCCCCTGACCGTGCATCACCGCGATATAGTCATCTGCCGCACGGCCGACGGTTTTTTCGCGGTGGCCGACGAATGTCCGCACGACTCCTCCCCGATCGCATTGGGGCATGTCGACGGACACGAGGTGGTTTGTCCCCGTCACGGGGCGCGCTTTGATCTGGCAACCGGCGATGTCACCGCGCCACCGGCGGTGGTAGGCATCGAAACATATGAAGTGAAAGTTGAAAGTAACGACATCTTTGTCAAGCTGAACTAAGAACAGGAAAGTTATGAGCATGCCATCCGATACAGACAGGAAGCCGGCCTTGTTCGGCTCAGGCGATACCGGATTCGATGTTAATCGCATCAAAGCCGATTTTCCGATCCTGCGGCAGAAGGTGAACGGCCACCGGCTGGTCTACCTCGACAGCGCCGCCAGTTCGCAAAAACCGCAGGCGGTCATCGACGCCCTTGACCGGTATTACTCGCAGATAAACGCCAACATCCACCGGGGACTGCACACCCTGTCGGAAAAGGCGACGGCAGCCTACGAGAACACCCGTGAACACTCCGCGCGATTTATCGGCGGCGTGAAACCGGAAGAGATTATCTTCACCAACGGCGCCACCGAGGCAATCAATCTGGTCGCTTCATCGTGGGGTGGGCAGAATATCGGCGAAGGTGACGAGATTGTCATCACCGAAATGGAACACCATGCCAACCTCGTGCCCTGGGTAATTCTGGCACAGCGGAAGAAGGCAGTGGTTAAGCGAATTCCGTTGACGCCGGATGGACAGCTTGACCTGACCGACATCGAAAACATTGTCACGCCCCGCACAAAGCTGGTCGCGGTCGGGCATATGTCAAATGTATTGGGCACAATCAACCCGGTGCAGCGACTGGCCGAACTGGCCCACAAAAACGGCGCATTGATCCTTGCCGATGGTGCCCAGGCGGCGCCGCATATGCCGGTTGACGTCAAACAACTGGGAGTTGACTTCTATACGTTCTCCGCACACAAAATGCTCGGCCCGACGGGGGTCGGCGTGCTCTGGGCGCGACAGGAGCTGTTGGAAGCGATGCCGCCGTACAATACGGGTGGCGAGATGATTCGCGAGGTCAGCTTTGAGACCGTGACATGGGCCGATGTACCGCACAAGTTCGAAGCCGGGACGCCGAATATCGCCGGCGTGGTCGCCTTCCATGAAGCGCTGAGTTATCTTGAGGCGATCGGCATGGACAAAATCCGCGAGCACGCGATCGCACTTACCGGCTACGCCATCGACAGCCTGCTGAAACTCGACCGGCTGGAAATCCAGGGACCGCTCGATCCCACCCTGCGCGGCGGGGCGATATCTTTCACCGACGCTGATATCCATCCCCACGATCTGAGCACATTTCTCGACTCGCGCGGGATCGCTATCAGAGCCGGCCATCACTGCGCCCAGCCACTGATGCGGGCGTTGGGCAAAGTCGCGACCGCCCGGGCGTCGCTGTACGTCTACAACGATGAGGCTGACATTGATGCCCTGGTTGACGCCATAAAACAGGTAAGGAGTTATTTCGGGGTATGAACGACATTTTAGATGAAATGTATCGGGATATTATTCTCGATCACTATCGGTCGCCAAGGGGGAAAAAGCTGATCGACCACGCCGATATATCATCAACGGGGCAGAATCCCTCATGCGGTGACGAGATCGCCATGCAGGTGACCCTCGACGACGGCACGGTCAAGGACATTCATGTCGGCTGTACCGGATGCGCCATCTCGGTAGCATCCGGATCGATGCTGGCCGAGTTTGTCAAAGGCAAATCATTCGAAGAGGTCAAGAAGGTTGCCGAGGTCGTGAAAAAAATGCTCAAGGGAGAAGAGATTCCCGATAGCGACGAACTGGGCGATATCGATGCCCTCAAGGGAGTGCGGCAGTTCCCGGTCAGGATCAAGTGCGCCCTGCTGGCATGGATGACGCTTATCGAAGGGATCCAGAATTTCGAGAAGCAGAAAAAGGCCGGTCCGGAGACTGTTACGACTACGGAAGAGGATGAGCAGAATGCCGCTACCGACCAATGAGCAGGTTATCGAGGCGCTTCGCCCGGTGCAGGACCCGGAAATTCGTATCGGGGTAGTCGACCTGGGCTTGATTTACGACGTCATGGTGGAAGAAACCGGCAAGGCGCTAATCAAGATGACCCTGACCACGCCGGCCTGCCCGTACGGTGAGATGCTGCTAAGCTGGGTACATCGCGCGGTCGAGAAACTCGACGGTGTCACCGAGGTTGAGGTCAAACTGGTCTGGGACCCGGTCTGGGACCCGAAAGAGATGTGCTCCGACCTCGCCAAAGACGCCCTCGGTATCTGGTAACCGAGCCGCATCACGTCGGCCAATCCGCCAACCGGCGCTAAAATCACATTTGGCGTCGACGATCATAAAAGGCTTTACGCCTCCCCCTTTGCATGCTAACTTACGTTCCTTCACCGGGAAACGAACATATAAACATGAGAGACGGTCATTGTGGGAGAAAACGATAACGACCTATCATCGCTAAAAATCAGCCGGGATAAACGGCAGTCCGACCGACCGCGCAGCAAAGCCTGGCAACTGATCGCCGTTCTCATAGTTCTGGCCGCGATTGTTGTCGCCTGGTTCATGGTCAAAGAGAAGATCAAACCGGGCACCAGTGTGCGCGTTACCACGGTACGAATGATCACCGGCTCCACCGCCGGGGCAAAACTGGTCGCCAGTGGCTATGTCGTGGCCCAGCGCAAAGCCGAGGTCGCATCCAAGGGGACCGGGCGACTGGAGTATCTTGGCTTTGAGGAGGGCGATACGGTTAAGACGGGAGTGATAATCGCCCGTCTCGACAACGAGGACATCAAGGCAAATCTTGAACTGGCCAGAGCGAATCTTCTGATCGCCGAGGCGGACTCGTTAAACGCCGGACGCAACTTCCGCCGTCAGAAAGAGTTGCTCGAGTCCGGCTCCATAACCGAAGCTATCTACGAACAAGCCGAAACATCTTATCGGATGGCGGTGGCCGCCGTCGCGGCGGCGGCAGCCTCACGGACCGCAGCCGAGGTCGATCTTGAGAATACGTTTATTCGCGCTCCCTTCGACGGCACTATCCTGACCAAGAACGCCGATGTCGGCGAGATGGTCGCCCCGTTTGCGTCATCTTCATCGTCGAAAGGATCGGTGGTCACCCTAGCCGACATGAAATCTCTCGAGGTGGAGGCCGATGTATCCGAGTCCAACATCCACAAAGTGAGCGTCGGTCAGACTTGCGAGATTGTCCTCGATGCCTACCCTGAAAAAGCGTACGCTGCTTACGTCAAAAAGATCGTCCCCACCGCCGACCGGGCGAGGGCAACGGTCCTGACCAAGGTCGCATTTGTCGAAAAGGATGATCGAGTCCTGCCGGAGATGTCGGCCAGGGTCAATTTTTTCGCCGACGAAACCCCTGCCACGGCCGCCACCGCCAGTGCGATTGTGGTATCAAAGGAGGCAATTACAACTCGTGACGGACAAAAAATCGTATTCAAGGTGACAGGTGAGTATGTCGAGGTGGTGCCGGTCGTCCTCGGCCGGGAGATCGGCGACGAGGTTGAGATAACCAGCGGAGTCCAGCCGGGCGACCGAGTGGTACTGGCGCCACCGGGGAAACTTCAGACAAACGACAAGATAGAGATTTCCATATAGAAACGGGACAGACAATCGTGGAAGCTTTTGTAAAAGTAAACTCGGTCAGCAAATCATACTGGCGCGACAGCTTCGAGATACCGGTCCTTCATAATCTGAACCTTGATGTTCCCGAGGGGGAGTTCCTCGCCCTGATGGGTCCATCCGGATCGGGCAAGACAACCCTGCTCAATTTAATCGCCGGTATCGACCGCCCCTCATCGGGCGATATATCGGTCGCCGGGCAGCCGGTGGCCACGATGTCCGAAAGCGACCTGGCGCGCTGGCGCAGCAGCAATATCGGATTCGTATTTCAATTCTACAACCTGATGCCGGTACTGAACGCCTTTGAGAACGTAGAACTGCCGCTGCTGCTGACCAAACTCAATCGCCGGGAGCGCCGCCAGCAGGTCGAGACCGCCCTTTCGATTGTTGGACTGGGCGACCGCATGAAGCACTATCCGAACCAGCTTTCCGGCGGT
>DAOWIC010000076.1 GCA_030641085.1 Calditrichota bacterium | reverse complement strand
TTGACCATCTCGGCCGCCTGCGTCGAGGAAACCGGGTGGATATGGGGCATGGTCTGCTCGTAGAAGATCTTGGCCACCCGGGTGCAATCGGGCGTGATCCCGCCGACAACCCGTGGCGTATTTTTGGTGGTGTAGGTCTGGTTACCGGGGTCCACCCGCTCCGGGGAGAAGGCTAGGAAAAAGTCGCGCCCGACTTTCATACCGCTTTCTTCCAGCAGCGGCAGAATCAGGTCCTCGGTCGTACCGGGATAAGTGGTCGACTCCAGCACCACCAGCGTGCCCGGCTTGATATGTCTCTTGACACTGTTGACCGCGGCCAGAATGTAGCTGACGTCCGGGTCCTTGGTCTTCGACAGTGGCGTCGGCACGCATATCGACAGTGTGTCCATGCGGGCGATCTGCTTCGCGTCGCAGGTCGCCTTGAACCGGCCGGACTTGACCACCTGTTTGACTTCGGCATCGGGGACATCGTCGATATCCGATTTACCCGAATTGAGCAGCTTGACCTTCGCCTTTGATATGTCGAAACCGGTCACTTTCAGGCCGGCGTGGATCAATTCCACCGAAAGCGGTAAGCCGACATAGCCCAGCCCGATAACGCCCGCTTTCGCTTCCTTTTGCTGTATCCTGCGAATCAGTTCTTTAGCGTGTTGCTTACCTCTGGCGCTTCCTTTTGCCATTTGCATATCTCTCCTTTAGAGACGGATCGCTTGTTATGCTTACGATCTCATCCTCCAATAATTGAGCGTATCATCCAAAGTTGTCTTAAGCCGGTATCTAACAGAAAAGCCCAACTCGGTGGTGGCGCGACCGTTGTCGCCCCGCATGACGGGTATATCGTTTTTGCGCAGCCGGGCTTTGTCGGTTTTCACTTTTATCTTTACAGTTGACAGTCGCAGGAATTGTTCCAGCACGGACGAGATCGCCACCGCCCGCCCCGAACATAGCTGGTATACACGGCCGGGTCTGCCCTTCTCAGCTATCAGGCGGTAGCCGCGGACGATGTCACGTACATCGGACAGGTCCCGCTTTACCGACAGATTGCCCACCAGCATAACCGGTTTCTGCTTTCCGTTTTCGATTGAGACAATTTGCCGGGCGAACGACGGGATAACGAAATTGTCGCTCTGGCGCGGGCCGCTGTGATTGAACGACCGGGCGATACTGATCGGCAGGTCGTAACGATTCACATACATCCGGCAAAGCTGCTCGGTCGCTGCCTTGGATACTCCGTATGGCGAGACCGGGTTCAACGGCTGATCCTCGGTCAGCGTTTTGTTTTTGGGACTGAACCGGCCGTAGCAGTCAGACGAGCTGACATAGATAATCTTTCTCATTTTTCCGCTTTCGCGGGCCGCCATGAGGATGTTGAGCGTGCCCTCGAGATTGACTCGGAAGGTCAGCCGTTCTTTAGAGAAGGATTGTCCTACCGATGAAAAGCCGGCCAGGTGAAAAAGATAATCGGGGCTGATCTTTTTGATGAGAGAGGCGACCCGGTCCGGTTTGAGCAGGTCCAGGCGGCTGAGGGTCAGGCGGTCGCGGATGTGATCGATATGCTCGGTTGATTCACCGGGATAGACCGAACCGGCCACGCGGTAGTTGTTGTCGAGTAATTCCTCGGCCAGCCAGGAACCGGCAAAGCCGGTGATACCGGTGATAAACGCGAGCGGTCTGTTCATTTCCTGTTTCCGGACAGGCGCTGCATGTCGGCTTCAACCATCATCGTCACCAGAGCGTCAAAGTTGACCGTCGGTTCCCAGTCCAATGCTTGTTTGGCGCGGGAGGGATCGCCCAACAGCAGATCCACCTCGGCCGGACGAACAAATCTCGGATCGGTCACGACATACCGCTTGTAATCAAGGTCAACATGGCCGAAAGCTGCCTTCACGAAATCTTCCACCGAATGAGTCTTGCCGGTAGCGATGACAAAATCACCCGGCTCGTCCTGCTGCAGCATCCGCCACATCGCCCGAACATAATCGCCGGCATAGCCCCAGTCGCGTTTGGCGTCGAGATTGCCCAGCGCCAGCGAGTCGGCCAGTCCCAGTTTGATTCGCGCCACGCCATCGGTAATTTTACGGGTGACAAATTCCAGGCCGCGTCGGGGCGACTCATGGTTGAACAGAATGCCCGAGTTGCCGTGGATGCCGTAGCTTTCGCGGTAGTTGACCGTAATCCAGTGGCCGTACACCTTGGCCACGCCGTAGGGTGAGCGCGGGTAGAACGGCGTCGTTTCGGTCTGAGGTGTCTCGACCGCCTTGCCGAACATCTCCGACGACGAGGCCTGGTAGAACTTGATTTTCTTGTCAACCAGACGGATGGCCTCGAGTATCTTTGTCACACCGAGGGCGTCGAAGTGTCCGGTCAGGACCGGCTGAACCCAACTGGTGGGCACAAACGACTGGGCGGCGAGGTTGTATACTTCATCAGGACGATGTTCTTCAATAATGTTTATCAGCGAGAGTTGGTCGAGCAGGTCCGCCTGCACCAGCAAGATTTTGTCTTTGATATGCTCGATTCGTTCAAACGACTCGGTTGAGGAACGGCGTACCATGCCGATTACGTCATAACCCTTCTCAAGGAGCAGTTCCGCCAGGTAGGAGCCGTCCTGTCCGGTGATTCCTGTTACCAGTGCGCGCATGGAAAATTATCCTTTTTTATCGGGTCTCCCCCGGTTATCTTGTTCCCTGCCACTTTATACATCGGGTTAATCGGTTGGAATGAATATATATTCACGCAAATTGCCGGTCAAATACATTATTGAAAACTCAGCCGCAGCAAAAGACACCGGCATTTGGAACCAAATGACACGTAAGGAAGTAAAGGTGGATAGATGAAAAGAATCGGCGCTTTTCTTGGCATATTGCTGCTGACAACGACGGTGGCGCAGGCTGTGGAAATTTCTCGAAGAGGAGCTGATATGACCGAAGCGAAAAAACCGGCCGACTCGCTGCTTAAAGAGGCGGATAAGATATTTCAGGAAGGTGATGACAAGCTGGCGCTCGAGATTTACAGCGCCGCGTTTGACCAGGCCCAGAGCGAGTTCAACCGCTCGGTCGAGGTGGAGGCGCTGGCGCAAATGGCCCGCGTTAACCTAATCCTCGGCGAAAAGGACGAGGGGCGCAAATGGCTCGAGATGGCCGCTGTCCGTACTTACGACGCCGACCCGATGGGCCACTCTCGTTATCTGGCCGTAAAGGGTCGCTTT
>DAOWIC010000165.1 GCA_030641085.1 Calditrichota bacterium | reverse complement strand
TTCCTGTGCGGGTCGAAACCGACGGCGATAGCTGGCTTTCGTCGGTTGAGTTTCACAGGGATAACCTCGACGAAGTAGATGACGATGTCTACGAGTCGCCCGGCTTTGAAGACGCCGATGAGCGGATTATATTAGAACTGAGCGTCGGCCTGGGGTCGGCGGATATTTATTTCAAGTAGCAAATCCGACCCGGGTTCTGGCCCGGACCGATGTACGAAACCGCTTGCCGATGATTATACCAAACGATTATAATTAACGGCAGGCGGTTTTTTTTGCTTTGTTCGAACCGCCGGACAGCACTGGTGTTTAAGGTTTCAAATATGAAAGCTATCTTTATGACATTCAGAGTACTAATAGTCCTGCTGGTCGGCTGCGGTGTTGCGGCGGCCTCAGTCGTTGAGCCAACTATCCAGAGCGACATCTACAACGCTCGCGATCGAGTCATGCCGGCGCTGGTTCATATCCAGCCGGTAATCAAGAACTATAACACCGGTGAACTCGAGAAACAGACGGTGGTTGGATCAGGCGTTGTCTTTCATCCCGATGGATACGTTGTCACCAACTACCACGTGGCCGGGCGCGCCGAACGGATAATCTGCACCCTCTCCGACAAGGAGCAGGTACCGGCCAGCTTGGTCGGCGGTGATCCCCTGACCGATATCGCCGTGATAAAGCTCGACCTGAGCGACTATCGCGGCAGTATCAGCGTGGCCGAGTTTGGCGATTCCGATTCGATCGGTGTCGGCCAGTACGTACTGGCGATGGGTTCGCCACTATCTCTGTCACGCTCGATTTCAGTCGGCGTCATTTCCACCCGGGACCGTTATTTCAGTCCCGATGTCCGGCTGCCTTCGGGCGAACGGACCGGACGGTATAACCTCTGGATTCAGACCGACGCCGCTATCAATCCGGGCAATTCCGGCGGACCGCTGGTGGATCTCGACGGTCGCGTGATCGGCATCAACTCGCGGGCGACGCTTTACGCCAACAACCTCGGCTTCGCCATCCCGATCAATATCGTCAAGAAGGCTACCGGTGACATTATCGCCGAAGGCAAGGTGACCCGTAGCTGGATCGGCCTGCACTGCCAGGCGTTGCAGGAGCTTGAAAATCATTTCGGCGCCCACCGCAACGCGGGCGTATTAATTTCGTCCATCGATCCCGGCTCACCGGCCGAACACGCTTTTCTGAAGGCCGGGGATATTATTTTGAAGGTAAACGAGCAACCGGTCTCGGCAAGATTTGTCGAGGAATTGCCCGCCTTCTACAGCCTGATCGCCGATCGCAACCCGGGCGATGAAATCTCGCTGACAGTACTGCGCAACGAACAGGCATACAACTTCAAGGTAGCCACTCGCACGCTGGGCGATCTCCAGGGTGAGGATTTCGAATGCAAAGACTGGGGCTTTGCGGTCAAGGCGATAACACGGCAGATGCAGATTGAAAATCAACTCTCGGATACATCGGGCGTCTACGTGGTAGGTGTCAAGCGCATTGGAACCGCCGACGAGGGAGGTCTTCGCCGGGCCGACGTGATACTGAAGGTCAACGGCAACGATATTGCAGGCCTGGTCGACTTTATCGGCCAGTATAACGAACAGGTGCAACTGGAGATCGATAAGGTCCTGCTGACCGTCAAACGCGGCGGGTCCACCAGATTTGTGCTGTTAAACCTGGATGCCAGAGAGGATAAGCAGACCGATGAAGAAGACAGCCGGCAGTAAGAAGAGCCTCATTCTGTTTTCGACAGTAGCGGTGATTCTGCTCGCACTGATGCCGCTTCGCGCCACGGCCCAGGAGTTTGACTTCCAGAAACTTCAGCAGGCGGCCGAAAAGTATACTGTTATCGTCAATATAAAGATCGAAGTCTCCTTCGGCATGCACAGCACCGAACAGGAGGAGCGCTACCTGGGTACGATCGTGTCCGAAGACGGCCTGGTTATTTTCAACGGTGCCGCTCTTGCCGGCGAAAGTCCCATGCCGTCCTTCGCCGGATACTCCCTCAAGACCACTCCGACGCGAATCGAAGTAGTTACTATGGACGATCGCACTTACGAGGCGGAGTTTATCGGCGCCGATCGCTTTACCCGGATCGGTTTTCTGAAGATCACCGGCGCCGAGGGCGAAAAGTTTGAACCGGTTCGCTTCGCGACCGGACAGAGTTTTGAGGTAGGCAACTGGTTTACGCTCTACATGCTGATGCCGGAGTTTATCTCGCCGCCGGTGTCGGTGGATATCGGAATGATCTCGAATATCGTCACCTCGCCGGAGTTCTTCCCACTCACGGTCGGCTTCAATCAACTCCAGGCGACCTCCGTGCTCTATAACATCGACCTGGCGCCGGTGGGTGTGCTGGGCGGCCTGATGAATCCCACTGAAAGCATGGACCAGGGCGGACTGCTGGAATCGTTCGGCCAGATCGGTATCCCGCTGCTGGGCGTAATCACCGGCGAACGGCTGGAAAAGCTGATCGCCGATCCGCCCCACAAGGGCAAACCGACCAGCGGCTGGCTGGGTATCACCCTGCAGGCGCTTACCCACGAGATCGGGCAGTTCTGGGAACTGGATATTCCGAGCGGCATCATTGTCAACGACATCGTCAAGAATTCACCGGCCGAACGTGCCGGTCTCGAAGTGGGCGACATCATCTTCGAAATAAACGGCCAGCAGTTAGAGATCGACAAGGATGAGCGAATCCCTATTTTTCAGCGCGAGATATCCGAGTTGGGCCAGGGCACGGCGGTGGAATTTACCGCTCTGCGCCGCACCGGCCAGACCCAGGATACCCTGACTCTACTGACCACCCTGCAGGAAGCCCCGATGGCGGCGACCGACGCCCCCGAGTTTGAAAGCGAACTGCTGGAATTCAAGGTCCGCGACCTGGTCTTCTCCGACTATCTCTTTTACAACCTCGACTCGGAACAACTTAAGGGCGTGGTCGTGACCGAACTCAAGCCGGGCGGACTGGCCGAAATCGGCGGACTGATGATCGGCGATATTATTCAGCTAATTGACGAACGTACGGTCTTGTCCACCAAGAACGTAGAGACAATTATGGGCGACGTCGAGACCTTGAGGCAGGACGAGGTAATCTTTTTTGTTTGGAGAGACAACAAAACCCTTTTCGTGAATCTCAAGACCGACCTTCTGTAAGCGCGTTGTATCCGCGTTGAGACCGCTTTACTGAGTTTGCGGTTGACTTTTTCTCGCGCGGCGGTTAGCTTTGCCTTTGATGATGGAGGCTGCACGGAATTGCCTTTCAGGAAACGGGCTGTGCAGCCGGGTACGCAACTTTTTTACCAATTTGTTACTTTCGTTTACTTGATACCGACCTTTGGATCTTAATGTAAGCTATTGTTCCGACTAAACTTTGGCGTCCGAATCCGCCCTGGCGGACCGGTGTGCCTCGAAGCCCCTGCTTTTTGTGGATTAAGGCATACTCTTTGCAATTAGAGGGGTGAAGGCGCACGCAAGTTGCGGATGGAGTTCGCTAAGTGTTTGATAGTGATTATTGTTGATAGAGTCGAAAGGAAGTTGATGATGATAAGGAAACTTCTGTTGGCAACCGGGCTGATTCTGGTGGCGTTGATGGTCGCTCCCGGAGCCAGTGCCCAGCTCAATCCCGGGCTGGTCACGGTGGATACTGTCTTTGTCGAGCCGGGCCAGCATTTCGCCCTGCCTATACGACTGTCATACAATGAGATCAACCTGGGCGGCATCATGGTACCGCTGCACTACTCCTCTTCCGCCCTGACAGTTGATTCAATCAGCTTTGTCGGCTCTTTTGTGATAGACCCCTTCCACGGTGTCGGCTACTCCGAGGCTTCCGAGCAATATGTGCAGGTGACGATCCTCCCCCCTCTGAACGAGTTTGATCCGATACCCAGCCCCAACGGGCTGATTGCCAGCCTTTACTGCACGGTCGCTCCCGGAACCCTGCCGGGGATCATCCGAATCGACTCCGTCAACCAGGAAGACCCGATCTGGCGAAAAGTACACTCCACCGATGAATCCGGGACCGGATTCTTCCTGCCCGATTTCGCCGAGGGAGCGGTGGTGGTGATGGAGTCTACCGACATCAATGATATCGAAACCGCCCTGCCGAACAGTTTTGAACTGGCCCAGAACTACCCCAATCCGTTCAATCCGACGACTATTATCGAGTTTTCGCTGCCACGGGCCAGCCAGGTTAAGCTGACCGTTTTTAATGTTCTCGGGCAGGAGGTCGAGGAGTTGGTGAACCGATCCATGCCAGCCGGCGCCCACCAAGTTGAATTCGACGCCGGTGACCAGCCGAGCGGCATCTACTTCTACCGTCTTTCCCACACGGAAGGGACGGTTACGAAAAAAATGGCCCTGGTCAAATAAACCATTTCCGCCAAACTGCCGAATATAATAGGGATAGCCGGGGAATCGGCTCTCCCTGTTTTTTTTGCACTTAAGATGGTAGAATATGGTTCAGGCAGTACAGGAAAAGAAACAAGTCAAGATCGGCGACTACCTGATCACCGGCAAAATCGGCGCCGGAGGTGTGGCCGAGATATACCGCGCCCGGCAGGAGTCGCTCGACCGTGATGTAGCGATCAAGGTCCTCAACTCGACTTTGACCAGCGACCCGGATATTGTCCGGCGGTTCGAACGCGAGTCGGTCGTCATCGCCCAACTCAATCATCCCAATATCGTCCATGTCATAGACCGCGGTTTTGCAGGTGGCCGGTATTACTTCGTGATGGAGTATGTTGACGGCACCTCGCTTAGAGAGGTGATCGATTCCGACCGTATCCCGCTAAACACCAAGCTGGAAATGATGGTCGTCGTCTGCAAGGCGCTCGATTACGCCCACAAGAACGGCGTTATCCATCGAGATATCAAACCGACCAACATCCTCATCGACCGCCAGGGCAACGCTATGGTGGCCGACTTCGGTATCGCCCAGATAATCGGTTCGCCGGAGACGGAGATGACTTCCTCTGATGTCATCATGGGCACCCTGTCCTATATGTCGCCGGAGCAGAAAGTCAGTTCGACCAATGTCGATCAGACGACCGACATCTATGCCATGGGCGTAATTATCTATGAACTTCTGGTGGGTAAAAAGCCACTCGGACGGTTCAAGCTGCCTTCCGAACTCAAACCCGGCCTTAGTAACGACTTCGACCGGATTATCAGCAAGTGCCTCGCCCAGGAACCGAAGGACCGTTACCAGCAGGCAGTGGAACTGAAGGACGCTATTCTCGATCTGATCAATTATGACGAGAGCCGCAGCCGCACCGATGAATTTTCGGTCACCGGCTCGGATTCGTTCCTCGGCAAGTGCCGTTATCTGGACACGGTCAAGGAAACTCGTTTCAGTTCGACCATTCTGGTAGAAAACCGTACGACCAAAAAGCTCTATGTCATCAAGAAACACAGTCGCGGCGAGGCCGGTCGTAAAGAGGCCAAGCTGCTAAGCTCGCTTAAACATGAGAATATCATCAACATTTTCGGCTCCGGCGGGGATCGCAAAACGACCGTGGTCATTTCGGAGTACGCCCAGGGCGGATCGCTGGCCGACCGCATGGTACGCAATTACAATTGGGAGAAGGCGTTCAAGATCATTCTGGAGGTAGCGGCCGGTCTTGACCACGCCCACCGCAACAATATCATTCACGGCAATATGCGTCCTTCCAACGTACTTCTTGACGCCGATAAAGTGGTCAAATTGTGCGACTTCTGCATGCCGCCTCACTATGACGAGGGGAAAAAGAAAAACTGGTACAGTCCGCCGGAGCGCAAGAAATCCCGCCAGGGTGATATATATGCGATGGGTGTTATCCTGCACCAGATGATCACCGGCCGCAATCCGTCCTACGACTCCGCCGGCAACCTGCGTCTGGACGATATACAAATGGAACTGCCCGAAGATATCGCCAATATGATCCGCAAGCTGCTCGCTATCCGCGTGCCCCACCGGTACAAGACCGGGCAGGAATTCCTGCTCGACTACGAAGATTTCGCCCGGCGGCGGCAGGACCGACTGGCGAAGCGAATTGTCGAAAAAAAGCCGCCCGAACCGCCGGCGAAAGCGAAATTCCCTGTCTGGGGTTACGGCCTGCTGTTCCTGGGCTTTTTGGCCGGCATGTTTTCCACGCTCTGGATAACCGGCTTTTTCAAGTAGCCTGTCTCGCTTTTTTCTGAACCCTCCGCATCATTCATCGTAGACTCGACTAAACACTATTATTTTCCATGCTCATGTTGTATAATGCAAGGGTGGGGAGTTCGCGCGATTGGAGTATTTGTGAAAGCAACAAGCAAACTTATCATTCTTGTGTTTTCGTCAATGTCGCTGCTGATTACCGGTTGCGGAGACGATAATAACGGCGCCACCGGCTGGAACAACAACAGTTCACCGTCGGCCAGCGATTATGGTGATGAATCCGAACCGACACCATCGGCTGACCGCGGGTATATGTACTATGTCGCCCACCATGATGACGATCAGGCCAAAATGGGAATCCTGCGGGTAAACCTGAATACTGCCAATCGCAGTCTGTTGCTCGAGGACAGCGAAATGCATTCGCCGACGCCGTCCTTCGATCAGTCGAGAGTGGCTTTCCTCAAATCCGGACGAATCAACTATCTCGCATTGGCCACCGATTCCACGTGGGAATCCGAGATCTCCATGACCTTTACCTCCATTGTTTATCTGAATGACACGCTGCTTGTAGGTGAATCGGAATCAATGATATACATGGTAGATGAAAATTCCGGGGCCACGATAATGCTGGAATCAGGGTATGATCCGACCATGTTCGCAAGAGACACGGTGGTTTATCTCAGGCAATCGTCGTCGCAGGACTATGATGTGATAATGCGCGGGATCGATGGGGGCAGTTCCAGGCGCCTCGCCCTGATCCATAACAATGACAGACCGCGCTGGGTTAGTGTCGAGCCAAGCCTGCAGAGATTCGTCTATGTTCTTCAGGGCGCTCTGGGGAAAACGCTCTATTCATCGCAGGTTGGGTCGGTTACAACCAACCAGATATCGACCACTCCTCATGCCAAGGCGCATATTTACGGTCCGGATCAGATTCTGTACTCCGGTCCGGACGGCCGCTTTTATCGCTCCAATTATGACGGCAGCATACTGACGCCGTTCTGGCCGGCGGTCGATCCCGGCTGAGGCCTTAAATCATCTTAAAGACAAAGCCGATGGCCAGCGTCTCTTTGAATCGTCCCTTCTTGCTAACTTCCTTGTCATAAAGCAACTGGGTGTATAGGTTCACCGTCACAATTTTGGTGATCGAGGCACTGACGATATTCTCCCAGTTGACGTCAATCGCCTTCCAGTAATCTTCTGCCGGCGTACCCTTCACGGCATCGCTCTCAGAGAAAAAGACCGCCCTGAACAATGTCAGCTTGCTGGTGTAACGAAGGTCCTCATCGAACGTGATCGTCGCATCGGTAACCGATTCAAAACCGCCGTCGGTGAGCGTTTCCGTCTCCGTTGCCAGCGTGGTGTCATTCACAATGCCCGAGACAAAGATCTGCCGCAGACCGAGTCCCAAGCGGCTGGTGATAAAATCCTCATCCCTCTCATAGAATTTGCGCGCGACACCGACTGACTCGGTAAGTTTCAGCGGTGAGAGATACAGCTTCTTTCGCGCGTCACCACCATCGTAAAACTGCGTCTCAAGACGAAAAGCGGCGTACGGATCGACAAACCCGCCCATCGTGAAACGGCCGACATTTTCCCAGTCGATCAGGTCGGTTGACTTGATCGGCTTGCTCCAGTTCTTGGCCGTATCCTGGGTCATTGTCTGGCCGAAGGATACTTTGAGCGTCGTCTTGAAATTCAGCCAGTCTTTAAGCTGCCTGTCGGCGCTGCCGTTGAGGTTGGTCACCCAGTTGACGGAACCGGCTTCACCACCGACCCACGCATCGGAGTAGGCGGTCTGGGTGGTGGTAATATCCCATATCAAGGATTTCTGCCAGCCGACCGGAGCGGGCGCTTCTTCCTCGGCCAGCGCCGCAATCACTGGCACGGCCAAAAGCATCATGACAATCAGAATCTGCTTCATTCTTCTCCCCCTATGCCGATTCGCTCGAGGCAATTTGGTGAACGTGAATGTCGGATT
>DAOWIC010000171.1 GCA_030641085.1 Calditrichota bacterium | reverse complement strand
GATATTGCCTTTGAAGCGGGGATGGCGGGTCAGTTGCCGGGCTTCATTCAACAGCGACCGCTCCGAGCGCCACTGGATTGTCCGCCCCTGATGGACGGCTATGGAGCAGAAGTTGCACTCACCGTAACAGCCGCGATGAGTGGCGAGTGAAAAGCGGATCGTCTCCAGGGCGCGCGCTTCGCCCTGACTTTCGTAGTGGGGATGCTGCTCCCGTTCGAAGTCGAGATCATGGTAATCATCAAGCTCCTCCTGCGAAAGCGTGGGAGCGGGTGGGTTCTGGACCAGGTAGCGCGTGTCCTGTTTCTGCGCCAGGCCTTTAGCGGTAAGCGGATCGTTGTTGCGATAGAAAGTGTGAAACATCTCCGTAAACGCCGTCGGATCGGAGGCAGTAGTGTCGTAGTCAGGCAGTTCTATAAAACCTGGTGGTTTATCGGCGCTGATATAGCAGACGCCCGGAATGTCGTGCGGCGTCCGGCGCTGTTTCAAATTTGCAGCGAGCGCCAAGGTTGCCTGTTCACCCATGCCGTATACAAGATAATCCGCCTTGGCGTCGAACAGAATCGATTTGCGCACCCGGTTGGACCAGAAATCATAATGAGCGATACGCCGCAGGCTTGCCTCGAGTCCGCCCAGTACAATCGGCGCCGTCTGCTTGAAATGCCGGCGTATCAGGTTGGAGTACACAATCACGGCGCGGTCCGGGCGACGGTTGTTCTGTCCGCCGGGAGTGTAATCATCCGCCTTTCGCCGGCGCCGGGTGGCGGTATAGTTGGCCACCATCGAGTCGACCGAGCCACCGGTCACGCCCCAGAACAGGGTCGGCTCGCCGAGTCGGGTGATATCCTGCTCGCTGTTGACATCCGGCTGGGCGATAATGCCGACCCGATAACCGGCCCGATGAAGCAGCTTGCCGATGAGCGCCATCCCGATAAACGGGCTGTCGATATAGCTGTCGCCGCTGACCAGGATTATATCGAGCTTATCCCAACCGAGGGCGAGAAGTTCCTTCTGGGTTGTTGGCAGAAACATTTCGTATCAATCGCTTTTTGCGCTCTGCTGTCCAGCCGGGTAGGGCGAAAACTGATCGGCTACCAGCCACCAGCGACCGTTTTCCTTCACCAGGGTCATCATGTCCCGGCCGCACATTTCAGCCGGCTTGTCGTTCATGCGGCCGATGAGTTCATAATAGTAAGTTACAACCGCTGTGTCGCCATAAATCTGGATATTCGGATCGGTCTCATTCCAACTCACTATTTCGACCAACTCGGCGAACTCTTTCCACGACGCGACACAGGTCTGCCCTCCCTCGAGACGCTTCTGGTCCGAGGGTGTGAAAACAACCATCCGCTCGTGGAAGTACTCTTTCAGGTCATCCGGATCACCGGCGGACCAGCACTGATTAAGCTTTCTGACTGTTTCCCATACCTGCTTCTGAAGTCCGATCATTTTATCCGCTGCATTCGATTACACACCTTTTGCGTCATCCTGCCAGCGCCTGCTTCGCGGCGGCGTTTCCAGCCAACCAGCCGGTGGAAAACGCGGCCTGAAGGTTGTAGCCGCCGGTGTCACCGTCGATATCGATAACTTCGCCCGCGAAGTAGAGGCCGGGGACAAGACGCGACGCCATCGTGCGCGGATCGATCTCTTTTGTGCTCACGCCTCCGGCGGTGATGATAGCTTCGGCGAACGGTCGATGGCCGGTAACCGTAAAACGAAAATCCTTGAGCCATGCGCGCAGCCGTTTGCGTTCTTCAGCACTGATCTGATTGGCCGGTTTATCGCCGGAAATTCCGACGAGATCGGTGCAGACCGGGATCAGTTTGACCGGAAGCAACCCTTTCAGCAAAGAAAGGAACTGTCGGCGGCCGTGGGTCTGAATATCACGCAGCAGTCGGGCGTCGAGTTTTCTTTCGTCGAGGGCCGGTTTGAGATCGATCGATACGACCACCGTGTGATTTTCCCGCAAACCGTCCACAGCCCGGCGGCTCAGAGTGAGGATGATCGGACCGGACAGCCCAAAGTGCGTGAACATCATTTCACCGGTTTCGTCATACTGCTTACGGCCATTAACAAGCAGACGGACGGCTACGTTTTTCAACGCCAGTCCCTGCAGCCGCTCGGCGGTGTTGTCCGATGTCTCCAACGGGACCAGCGCCGGGCGCGCCTCGATAACATGGTGCCCCACCTGCTCGGCCAATCGGTAGCCGTCGCCGCTAGATCCGGTGGCCGGATAGGAAGCCCCGCCGGTGGCGACAATGACCGTGTCAGCATAGAACTGACGTGAGTCGGATTTACCTTGCGACAGTTCCACTCCGACAACCCGGTTCTCATCGGTGGGCAGCCGCGTTACCTTGGAACGTTCGTGGAGGTGCACGCCGGATTCAGTTACCCACTTGAGCATGGCATCGACAACATCCCCGGCAAGCTCAGTGGCAGGGAAGACCCGACCGCCCCGTTCCGTAATTGTCTCGACACCGATTTCGCCAAGAAAGGCCACCAGATCGTGCGAGAAGAACTTGCCGAATGCCTGCCGCAGGAACCGACCATTCGGACCGAAGCGCGCGATGAATGCAGCGAGTTCGCAAACATTGGTCAGGTTGCAGCGTCCTTTGCCGGTGATACGCACCTTGCGGCCCGGCTGCGGCATCTTTTCCAGCAGCAGAGTGCGTGCGCCGGATAATGCTGCCTGCCCGGCCGCCATCAGGCCGGCCGCGCCGCCGCCGATGACGATTACCTGATAATTATCTTTGAGCTTTTCCACTGACAGGAATAATACGATATATCGGCCCCGGTTCAAAGAGCAAACCCGGGCATTAACATGCGGCACTATCGTCGGAGCAGGGGGCGGGTCAGACAGGTGGGGCCTCCGGCCCCCTTGCTGGATATCTGTTCGCCTTTGTACTCGAACACTTCGACACACTCATCTTCCAGCATCTGTCTTGTGAGCGGATTCCCGGCCAGCACGACCGCTTTTCGCGGCGCCAGCGCCAGTACATTGCAGCCCATGGTCTCAAACTCGGCATCCGGCACTTCGATTAGGTGGATGCCGCGATCCAATAGCTGCAGGCGGAAGGGAACCGGCAGAAGTCGCGAGTAGACGACGGCGAGATTATCATCGACGGGGCTGATCAGCGACATCAGGTGCAGCACATCGCCCGGCCCAGACCAGTGCGGCAACCCGACCACGATTAACTCCGCGACAAAGTCGCGGGTCAGTTCCCGCAATTGTCTGATCCCTTCGGCGTTGGTGCGATAGCCCTGCCCCACTGCGAGCGTGCCGCTGTCCAGCCAGATCAGGTCACCGCCTTCCAGTCGCCCTTCGCCGGTGATGGCGCCAAGAATCGGTATGTCCAGTTCTTCGAGACAGCGGCCGATTGCCTGTGGCTCGCCGCGGCGGTCGACCTTGCCCATATTGCACAGGATCGCCCCCTGATCGGTAATAACTACCGGATCGTGAACGTAGATCGAGTCCAGCCCGGTCTCGCCGTCGGACGGCAGAAATCTGACATCGGTGGCCTGTTTCTCGATCAGGTCAACAAATGCATCATATTCCGCCAGAGCGGCTCGATAGTCGG
>DAOWIC010000101.1 GCA_030641085.1 Calditrichota bacterium | reverse complement strand
GGGAGCGATCGCGGGTGGCCTGGTCGGCACTGTGGTCGGATCCACGCAACTAAAATGGCACCTTAAATACAAAAGGACAGCCCGCGCGTCGTCTGACGACACTGCGATGACTACAACTTCAACCGACCGGCAATCGGCTCGAGCCAACCATCCCGAAAACCCAAGAGGGTCTATCGCGGTATTTGCCGAGTACTCCAAGAGATCGACTGATTTCTATGGCGGCTCTTTCGGGGGGCACATAAATTTTCTCACTTTCGTTCATCGCAATATTGCGATCGGCCCAGAGATAGGCATCGCCAGGGTAAAGATCGACGAACCGCTGAGCTGGTCGGAGAGCAAGGACTTATATTATGTCGCCGCTGTCGCAAGAATCGCGAAGAACATAGCCCTGTCACCCTACCTCATTGGCGGAGTGGGAACAAATATTACCGTCGATGATCTGGCTGTTGAGTACAATTTCGGCGGTGGTTTCGATTCCGAAGTATCGCCACATATCTCTATCATGACAGAGGTACGACGCCACGATATTATTGCCGCCGGGGAGCCCGGTTTCTCCAACATCAAGGCAGGTCTGGCCTTCAAGTGGTAAGAAAGGGATGCCATATGCGCGGTACCGGAGTCATGATTCTCAGCCTGAATCTTGTGTCCGTGATTCTCTTGTGTGGCCCGGTCAGCCAGGCATCTGAAAAGAACGTTGACAGCACTCTCTCAAGCACGATCTCCAAGATCAAACCCGGGGACAGGATCAGGGTGTCCTTTGATAGCCGTGGAGCGATTCAAGGAAGACTGGCCAACTTCTCCAATGACAGCCTGCGCTTTTCCGATGACTCGCTGATCTATTCGGTGCCGTTGACAAGTGTGGACCGACTGTGGGAAAGAGGATCGGCAACGTTTAAGGGAACCAAAATAGGTGCCGTAACCGGCAGCATCGCCGGTTTGGGTTTCGGCACCCTGTTGTACGTTGGCACCCAGGGTACAGACATAAACGCTACCAGTGCGGTCTTTATCGTTTCACCGATAGTGGGAGCTTTTGTCGGAGGCCTGTTCGGGACTGCCATTGGTTCAGCGACGTCGAAGTGGCATCTTAAATATGACCGGTCAAAGATGTCGAGGCCGAAATCAAAACGGATATCCGGATCTGTCAGACTGTTGTTGGGCTACTCGAAACATACGACCTACTTCGGCGACTACGGCTTCGGAGGACATGTAGCCTACTGTATTCAGATAACCACCAATCTCGCCTTTGGGCCCGAGTTGAGTTACCATAAACCCCGATACTACTATGCCGGTGGAATTGTCACCTACTCCCTTAACATGCAGCCGGCTCCGTACATTATCGTCGGAGGCGGCACCGGTGTCGCAAACTACGTGGACGGAAAAGGTATATACAGCATCGGCGGCGGAGTCAATTATCGGGCGACGCCACTGATATCGTTGATAGCGGAGATCAGGTGGCACGATATCGCAGCGCCGAGGCAGTCCAACTTTACGAACTTCCGGGCCGGAGTAGCCGTTAATTGGAGATGAGACTACCCCTCGCAGCAAATCGGTGGCAGCTCACGCCCCGGCTTTACAGACTCAAGCAGATTCCCACTTTAACCGTCACCGTTTGCAGCGCTCTATAAGAACCGACATCGCGAGCGGGATGATATAGTTCCGGCGCAACGGTCAAGTAGGCATAGACTCCGTTTGGTTGGCGATCCAACGGATAGACTCCGAAGCTGCCGGCCGGTCTGCGGAAACCCGGTTCCCGGTAGATATTTTTCCACCGGGGGATTGCCGCCCCGATAAGGCCACCGAGCAGGGCGCCAGTACCGGCACCAAGCACCGTCAGTTGAAATATCTCGGAAGAGGCGGACCCGCTCTCCGAATCCAACTTGGAAAAGCCCAGACCCGCAATCAATCCCAGCCCGCCCAGTCCGACGCCACCAACCAGGGCACCTATCCAGGCCGCATTAGTGCGGACGTATACTTCCCTGATCGATACCTGCGGAATCAAGGTCGTCGTATCGATCGGTGTCCATTCGCCGGTCTGCATGGAATAAACAACGCTTCGCCTGAGCAATTGTCGTTGGGACAATCCCGTGCCCGCACTTCGTTTGTCGACTCCCAGATAGAGAGTATCATTGAGCATCTTCACATACTTGCCGCCCACCGCACCCAGGCTGTCGCAAAAAACTCTCACCGTCTTGCCGCTTTTCAGTCGGGAGAGCGATTTCTGTCTCACCTCAGGAATTGTATTCTGTGAGAATGACTCAGATGAAATTAAGATGAATACAATCGAGAAGCAGATCGCCGAACAACATCTCATCGTATCTACCTCCGATAAATTCGATAGCTCTCTCAAACAAACAGACCACAAAGCCAGGAGCAAGCATTAATAAGCCCGCCGCCGGACGCGCCCTTGCTGCGTGATATCAAACGCAACCCTCCCGTGCCCGCTCCCGTATATGCCCTGTACTCGAAATATTACGGTTGACACAGCCGGTTCAACCGGTAGCATTAGTCTACCGCTCCTTGAAGTGACATTCGCCGGGCTTCTTTCCACCAGACGCACAGGGGTATAGCTATGAAATTATCGAGATTATTGGCGTTCGTGACAGTCGTCGCGCTGGCCGCCTCCGTTCAGGCCGGGTCGCTTGAAAAACGGCATCAGCTCGGTCTGAAACTCGGTTTCTGGAATCAAGTGACTGACGTTCGCAGCGAGGTTGGCATTACGTCGGTTACGACCTCGGTCGAAAGCT
>DAOWIC010000274.1 GCA_030641085.1 Calditrichota bacterium | reverse complement strand
AGACGCTGCAGTGACTCGCATATAGCACGACCTGAGTCAAGGGAGACATTCCGTTCGCTGGAATCGCCACCGGCCAACAGCAGAATTTTCATGAACCTTTATTCCTCGCGTTTCTGGTCTTTCTAATTATATACAAAGTAAGCAGGATAATCAATATCGGCCAGATAATCATGTTGTAGGTCTTGAACCACTTCTCGATAACATCATAATTTTCAACGAACTTAATGGCGGTGTACATTAACAAACCGGCAAACAGAATATACGATACCAGCGAAAAGACAAATGTCTTGAAAGTCCCAAAACGACTTATACCGGCTCCAACCGCCAGAGCGCTGCGAAAACCCACCACAAACCGCGAAAAAACGAGTATCGCCGCGCCCCATCGACCGAAATACTCCTCGACCCTGATAATGTCCGCGGCCGAGAAATACTTGTAGTTCTTGCGTATGAAAAAATCACGGCCGTGGTTGCGCCCGAACAGGTAAAGAATCATGACCGAGCCAAGACCTCCCACCAGGATTACAAGAAAAGCCGGGATGAACTCCAACCGCCCGGCCGCCACCAGTCCGCCGGCGGCAACTATGAAACTGTCGCCCGGAAACGGCGGCAGGAGATTTTCGATAAAACACGCGGCGAATATCACCGCGTAAACCCAAACCGGACCCCACGCGAACAGGTAGTCCAGTAGTTGATCAATCTGTCCCGGGTGCTCAACCACTGGAACCTATCAGGCAGACAGCCATCGCGGCGATACCTTCTTCGCGCCCGACAAACCCGAGCTGTTCACAGGTAGTGGCCTTGATATTAATCCGATCCGTCTCTATTGCAAGCAACTCGGCGACTCGCTTTTTCATCGCCTCAACGTGTGGGTTCATCCTGGGCCGTTCGGCCATTATGGTAGCATCGATATTTTCTATCCGGTCCCATCCGGCAGCCCTGACCATTGCGTGTACTCCTTTGAGCAATTCGGCCGAATCGGCATCTTTGTACTTCTGGTCAGTGGGAGGGAACTGCTGGCCGATATCCGGCAACCCGGCCGCGCCGAGCAGGGCGTCCATAATCGCGTGCAGCAATACGTCGGCATCGCTGTGCCCGTCCAGCCCCAGGTTAAATTCGATCTTTACGCCGCCTATTAGCAATGGTCGACCGCTTACCAGACGATGCACGTCGAAGCCCTGTCCGATTCGGATTTTATTCATGGCTCTCCCGGTTTAGAACGCTTTCCGCCAGATGCAGGTCATCGGCGGTGGTTACTTTGAAATTGAGCGTCGACGGTTCGATGATCCTGACCTTAAACCCGCGCGCCTCTACCAGCGAGGCGTCGTCGGTGATCTGCTGATTCTGAATGTCGTCAATCTGATTATGCGCTTCCATAATCAGATCATACTGAAAAACCTGCGGCGTCTGCGCAAGGTAAAGCGAATCCCGCTCGAGCGTGGAGAGGATGAAACCCTGCCGCGCTCGCTTGACCGTGTCCACCGCTTTCACCGCCAGAATCGCGGCCCGCTCGCTCGCAGCCGCATCGACAACCCGGTCGATATCCTCCGGGCTTACCAGCGGTCGGGCGCCGTCATGGATCGCCACCAGCTTGGTTGAGATAGGCAGCGCCTTCAGGCCGTTGAGGACTGATTCTCGCCGGGTCTCACCGCCAATCACGATCTTCGACACTTTGGCAAAACCACACGGATCGACCACAGCCTGGGTAGCGTGCAGCAGGAATTCCTCGGCCACAACCAGCACAATGTCATCGATCGATTCAGCCGCCTCAAAGCGGCTGATCGTCCATGACAGGACCGGCCGACCACAAACCTCCCGAAACTGCTTGGGAACATCACCGGCCAGACGGGTCGAACTGCCGGCGGCGACTATCAACGCTACGGTTTTCATGAGACGCAATATACTGCCGCTTGAGGCGGTTAGTCAACCCGCGTTCTGGCGCATGATATCTGTCGTTAGAGGATAAGCATGGCGTCGCCGTAGCTGTAAAAGCGAAACTTCTCGGCAATCGCTTTGCGGTAGGCTTCGAGAATCAGCTCCCGTCCAGCGAACGCGGAGACCAGGATCAGCAACGATGATTTGGGCAAGTGGAAATTGGTCAGCAGCCGGTCGACCAACCTGAATTCATATCCCGGCCTGATATACAGATCAACTTCACCGGAGAACCGCTCCACCCTGCCCCGGCTGATCGGGGCCGATTCCAGCGTGCGCACCGAGGTTGTTCCGACCGCGACAATTCTGCCTCCCGCATCCCGGGTACGGTTCAGCGTCGATGCCGCGTCGGCAGACAGCATGGCGATCTCCGGATCGACAAAATGATCCTCAACATTATCGGTCGTGACTGGCTTGAATGTTCCCGGCCCGACATGGAGAGTCAATTCAACCCGGTTTACGCCTTTCGCCTCCAAATCGGCGAGAATCTCCGGCGTGAAGTGAAATCCGGCGGTCGGAGCCGCAACCGCCCCGGTCTTGTCCTGGCGCGCGAAAATCGTCTGATACCGGCTGATGTCAACCTCGGTGTCCGGGCGGCGGATATACTGCGGCAACGGGATGTGTCCGTATTTTTCGATTATCTCCAGCCGGTCACGCTCGGAGTCGAATCGCACCAGCCACCGGCCATCACCGCGATTGTCGCGGAGGGTCAGCGACAGTTGCCCGCTGCCCGAGAACAGAATGCGCTCGCCCTCCTTGAGTCTTCGCGAGGGTTGCGCCAGTGCCTCCCAGAGACAATCGGCCTCGGAGACCTCATTGCTCCGTCGGACCAGAAAGACTTCCACTTCGGCACCAGTGGCGCGGTGCCCCAGAAGCCGCGCCTTGAATACTCTGGTATCGTTCACAACGAAAGCGTCGCCGGAATCGACAAATCGAGTCACCTCCCGAAACGGGTGGATCGTCATGCCGCCGGTGGCACGATCAAGCACGAGCAAGCGCGATTCATCCCGCTCTCGAGTCGGATACTGGGCGATCAGTTCTTCGGGGAAATCGTAATCAAAAAGGTTGATATCCATCACAGGCTAATAAGCGGCGGCAGTCACCGCAGTTTGAACAGGACCACCGTATCGATCAGAATCTGAGCCAGCGCTTTCTGCTCGGGCGTCAGGTTTTT
>DAOWIC010000215.1 GCA_030641085.1 Calditrichota bacterium | reverse complement strand
TGGGCGTGACCGTTGAAAATGGGCATTATCGATACCGTATAGATGACCTCCGAAAGACACAGGCTAATGTTAAGTTTCTTTCTCTGGAGCCTTTACTGGGTCCGGTTCCGGATATAAACCTAACTTTTGTCGACTGGGCGATAGTCGGCGGCGAGTCAGGTCCGGGTGCCCGGCCCATGCTTCAAGAGTGGGTTTTGGACGTTCAGAAGCAGTGCCGGCGAAACAAAACAGCCTTTTTCTTCAAACAGTGGGGCGGGATCAATCGCAAGAAGACCGGTCGGTTGCTTAAGGGCCGCGCTTGGGATCAAATGCCCGATGTTCCACAGCTCAACGGCCCGCAACAGACGTTGTCACTCTGACTGCAGTCCGCGCTTACCCCCTTGACCGCCAACCCATTTTCGCTTTTCTTGAGACGAACTGATAACTGGAAGGTTAAAGATATACGATGACCGACTACAAAGATCTCAATATCGGCGTGCTCGCCTTGCAGGGCGATTTTGAACGCCACCAACACCAACTGTTCGCGCTCGGCGCCGATGTTACCCTGATCAGGCTGGCGGCCGAACTCAGGCAGGTGGATGGTTTGATAATCCCCGGCGGTGAATCGACGACCATAGACAAACTGCTGGATCGGTTTGCGCTCAGAGAACCGCTGATAGATTTCGGGCGGAAGAAACCGATCTGGGGAACCTGCGCCGGGATGATAATGTTGTCTAAGAAAATCGATGATAACCTCTCCGGGGTGACGCCGCTCGGTCTGATGGATATCGATGTGGTCCGCAACGGATACGGCCGCCAGGTCTTCAGTTTTCATACCGATCTGAGGGCGGAACTTAACGGCGGGATGACAACGTTGAAAGCGGACTTCATCCGAGCGCCGAGGATAACCCGCCATGGAGACAAGGTAAATACCATTGCTGTTTACAGAGGCGATCCCGTATTGGTAGTTGAAAGACATCTGATGGCCAGTTCCTTTCATACCGAACTCGAGGAGGATACAACTCTTTTAAGGTATTTTCTGGACAGGTCCTTCAGGGTCGAGCCGGGGCAGGCACAAAGATAACAGATGCAGCGAGTTCTATTCACACAATCTATCGGCGATTCCTCGGCTCACGGCTGTGATCCGCTGGTGCCTCCCAAAAGAGAGAGCGCGCAGGTGCCCGCCATGAGGCTGCCGCGCTGGATGAAAACTACCGCCCACTTTGGACCGGAATACGCGCGGGTGAAGTCGATTCTGGCCGAGCATTCGCTTCACTCGGTCTGTCAGGAAGCAGCCTGTCCCAATATTCGCGAGTGCTGGGACGAAGGCACGGCGACATTCATGATTCTCGGCAAGTACTGTACCCGCAACTGCAATTTCTGCGATGTACTCTCCGGCGAGCCGAGGGGGCTGGATGAAGACGAGCCGGCGCGGTTAGCGACGGTTGTGTCGGAACTGAAAGTAAAACAAGTTGTTATAACCTCTATTACAAGAGATGACCTGCCGGATGGGGGGGCTTCTATTTTTGCCCGGACTATAGAGTTCCTCCGAAGGCAGGATAATAATGTCAGAGTCGAATTCCTCATTCCCGATTTAGCCGGAAAATACCAATCGCTGAAAACTGTGCTCGACTCCGGTGTCGATGTTCTGGCACATAATGTCGAGACGGTCGGGCGACTACACAAGCGGGTTCGCTCGGCGGCCAAACTGGACCGATCTCTGCAGGTGCTTCGCTGGGCATCGGATTATTCACTGCGACCGGTGGTCAAGACCGGTTTCATGGTCGGGCTGGGGGAGACAGTCGACGAACTGGTGGAACTTATGCATCAGGTCCGGGCCACCGGCACCGATATTGTCACTATCGGACAGTATCTCAGGCCGTCGCCGGCCCATCTGCGGGTGGAGCGGTATTACCACCCGGACGAATTTGATCAACTGGCACAGATCGGCAGGGAGATCGGTTTTACGCATGTCGAGGCCGGGCCGCTGGTGCGCAGTTCCTATAGAGCGTTCAACCAGTCAAAAGGACTTCTGGAGTTGCGATGATAAGGAAGATAGTGATAGCCAAACATCACGGTTTTTGTATGGGTGTCAAGCGCGCTATCAAGATAGCCGAAGAGACCGCTCGGGATCGAGATGGTCAGGTCACCATCCTGAATGAAATCGTCCACAATGAGGCGGTTGTCGAGAACTTCAACCGTCAGGGGGTGGGGCAGGTTTCGTCGGTTGACGATGTCAAGCAGGGGACGCTGATCATATCGGCCCACGGGGTCGCGCCGGATATAATCGAAGCGGCCCAGTCCAAAGGGCTGGAGGTGATCGACGCCACCTGTCCGCTGGTGTCGCGCATCTACTATATCATTCAGAGGGTAGTCAAGAACGGCTACCACGTAATTCATTACGGCGATCCGAATCATGACGAGACGGCGGGCATTGTCGGCTACGCGCCCGAGCATATCACGGTGGCCGCCAGTCGCGAGGAACTGCTCGACCTTCCGGACTGGCCGGAAAAGAAACTCGGCCTGACTGTTCAGACCACCGCCCACATGGAAGAGTTTGCCGAAATCGAAGAGCTCGCCCTGAACAAATGGCCGCATATTCAGGTGTTTAATACAATTTGCGACGCCACCACTCAGCGCCAGTCGGCCATCGTGGAACTGGCGCCGCAGGTGGATATGATATTGGTGGTCGGATCGCAGACCTCGGCCAACTCAAAGAGGCTGGTCGGTATTTCGGAAGCCCTGTGCGGGTGGAGCGAGCTGATCGGCTCGGCCGCTGACATCCGTGCGGAGTGGTTCGAAGACGATCCGCCGATAGAACGGATAGGCATCTCAGCCGGCGCCTCAACGCCTGATTTTCTTGTCGAAGAAGCAATCGCCAAACTGGTTGAGCTTTCCGGCGGGACCGCCGAGGTCATCCGACCGGAGAAAAAGAGCCGGCGCCGACGCGCCTCCGACGACGCCTGGGCGAACTTCTGACCATAACGCCCAGACCGGCGCTGTCGGTTCGGATCATTGTGCGCGGGACGGTGGCGCAGAACTCACGAAAATGGGGCTAAAAAAAGCTGATCGGGGCTTAGAAATCCGTTGATTTTCCGGCAAAATGGGTTATCTTTCAAGTTCCTGCGAGTTGATATTTCTTCAACTCTTACTTTTAGTACTGATTGGTTCCATGCTTGGCGTTCATCAAGCGCTTTGACCGAAAAGTCTGAGGGTGGCCGTTAAACGGCAGACATGTTGCGGCGTTTATGCTGTAACAGAATGTCCGTTGTGATGGTAGCCAGGATCGCGATAGCTGCGATGCGCCGAATATGAATGTGCAGTCTGGAAGAGCTTGAGCCGGTCCAGGCGATCGAAAAGCAAATAATGGCTCGACGAGTCGCCGTTTTTGATGACAACGGCAAGTTGTACGGCATTCAATCAGACTGCAAGCACGTGGAGGCATAGCTGGCATCCTCGTCGGTTCACAACGGCGTGGTTACTTGCCGCTGGCATGGCCGGCAGTACCTGCCGGCGACCGGTCGATGCCTGACAGTCGATGGCGTGCAGCTCAAGAGTTACGATGTCGAAGTTGTGGACGGAGATGTCTATCTGCTGATGGATTGAGTAAAAGGAAAGTAAGGCTATGTTGCAGAAGGTTCATCGCTACCTCGAACGGATGACTCCCGAACGCCCCGCTGTGTTGCGCGAAATGGAAGTATACGCCGAGGATAACGATTACCCGATTGTGGGACCTCTGGTCGGTCGATACCTGTACCAGATGACGCTGTTGACCAAATCGAAGAAGATCCTCGAACTGGGTTCCGGTTTCGGTTATTCCGCCTTCTGGTTCTCGCTGGCCGCCCGCGGGAAGGGCCGCATTACGATGACAGATGCCGACTCGAAACTCAAGCGCCAGGCGTTTGACTATTTCAAGCGGGCCGGGCTGCAAAGCCAGTTCGTTTTCAAAGTGGGCGACGCTCTGAATTTCCTGAAAAGGGCGGACGGTCCTTACGACATCATTTTTAATGATATCGATAAAGCCGACTACCCGGAAACGATCGACCTTGCAGCCAGAAATCTTAAAAAGGGCGGTCTGTTTATTACCGATAACCTGATCTGGTCGGGCAGAGTCTGCGAAAAGAAACAGGACAAACAAACTCGGGCCATCGTCGAATTCACCGAGGGCCTGTACGGCGACAGCCGGTTTTTCACGACGGTCATGCCGATTCGCGACGGTCTGGCGGTGGCGGTCAGATTATGACAATGAGAGTAAAAGTTTTTGTTGATGTAAATCGAGGGGACGTTTAAGATTGGATAACCTGCAGGGATCGTTCCCGGGGTCATGGTGAATGGAAAGACTTCCGAAAGCTAAACTTTTCGGAACAAAATTCGATATAGTTAGTTATAAGAGATAGAACATCTATTAACGAGCAACTGATTATTCTCAGAATTTTGTAATCCAGAACATCTCTGGACCATTTCGTCAAAATAGAATAGTTATTCGAGCCGTTGCGAGCGACTCGGTTGGATTAGGCAGTAATCGACAAGAAGTTCGGGCATTCTGAGTCTCGGTAAGGGGGCTCACGGACCCGGCCCGGCCCGGTCGATTAAACGAAATAAGCGGAAAAACGTTTTTATTATTGACAAAGTTGTAGAGTTTTTTATTTGGAGTACCTTCTCTATTCAGAAGAGACGGCACAGGATTTGACAGGTAACAGGTGCTTGCGGTAGCAGGACACCAAGGGCAATTTCTGACGACAATTGTTTTATCAATCAGGATGACGCCACTTTTGCGCATCCCGAGGATATATAGGAGTATTTGGAGGAAACATGGTTCCTAAACGCGCTACATTTATCAGTTACGGCACCGATGACTCTTGCGCAGAGGCCAGGAAGTTCATTGAAGACAGCGGGGTTCTGCTGAGGTTGAGAGACCTTGCCAAAAACCCCCTCACTGTGTACGAGTTGGAAAAGCTTATCGGGCACACCAACATCGGTCATTTTCTTGACACGCTTTCCGAATCGTATGCAAAGCACAAGCTCGACCAGAATTCCACGCCGCGGGCTGAGATTATCAAGTTGATGGCTGAAGACCACACTTTGATCCGTCGACCGATAATTCAGTCGGCCCGTCTCACGACCGTGGGCTGCGACAAGGCTAAAATCGCTCAGATGCTGCAGATCAGTCTCAATGGTTCCGGCGACGAAGAGTCGGCCGTCAGGAACGGCAATCGCCGTCATCATTCCCGGCCGAAAGATCAAGCGGCCGCCGCGCGCAAATAGCCACGATGCCACCGGGGGGCTGGCAGTTACGACATAACCAGTGTGCAGGGTGGTAAACGATGGATATTGAACGCGAAGTCCTTGAAACGGACATTCTGATAGTAGGGGCGGGACCGGCCGGACTGGCGACAGCGTATCAAATTGCGCGCCTGGTAGAAGCAGATGACTCTCTGGAAATGCCGGAGATTCTCCTCATCGACAAGGGCTCTTACGTGGGCGCTCACGCTCTTTCGGGGGCGGTGATGGATCCACGCGGTATCGCCGAACTGATCCCCGATTACACAGAAAAGGGCGCCCCGCTCGAGGCGGAAGTTGCCGCCGATGCGATGTATTTTCTGAACTCCAAAGGCGCCATCAAATTTCCCTTTCTGCCGTCGGCACTAAACAACCACGGTAACTACGTTGTCTCCCTGAACAAATTCAGCGGCTGGATGGGCGAACAGGTGGAGGCGGCCGGAATCGATGTATACGCCGGCATGGCCGGCTACGAACTGCTCGTCGAAGAGGGGCGGGTGACCGGCGTCCAGACTGTCGATATGGGCCTGGACAAGAAGGGGCAGCCGAAATCGAATTTTGAGCCGGGTTCGATCATAAAAGCAAAAGTGACCATACTCTGTGAGGGAGTACATGGCTCGCTGACCCGGCATGCCCTTGAAAATATCCCGCAACTGACCGAAGACTGTCTGCCGCAGGCCTATCTGACCGGTGTCAAGGAGGTCTGGGATATCCCCGAGGGCCGGTTCAAGGCCGGACAGGTGGTTCATACGATCGGTTTCCCGCAACATAGCGATGAATACGGCGGTGGCTGGATTTATGGCATGACGGACACGATGGTATCGGTTGGCTTTGCAGTCGGCTTGAACGCGGCCAATCCGACTAACGATCCCCACATGAAGTTTCAGCGCTACAAGACCCATCCGCTGGTTAAGAAAATTCTCGAGGGCGGGCAGATGCTTCACTACGGAGCAAAGACAATCCCGGATAACGGCTACTATTCCATGCCGCGCCTGTACCATGACGGGCTGATGCTTTGCGGCGACTCGGCCGGAATGCTCAATCCCCAGAAGCTCAAAGGGATTCATCTGGCGATAAAATCCGGTATGATGGCGGCAGAGACGGTAATCGACGCCCTCAAGAAGGGCGATTTTGGCGCCGAGACGCTCAAGGGCTACCAGGATCGATTCGACAATAGCTGGGCCAGGGATGAGCTGTACCGTACCCGCAATTTTCACGCCGGTTTCAAGGGCGGGCTAGTGGCCGGTCTGTTC
The DNA here is from genome assembly GCA_030641085.1 of Calditrichota bacterium. Lineage (GTDB taxonomy): Bacteria > Zixibacteria > MSB-5A5 > GN15 > FEB-12 > DAOWIC01. The sequence continues at coordinate 16,101 of DAOWIC010000215.1, read as the reverse complement.
CACGGCGCGCTGCAATTGTACCTCGGGGGGCGGAGCCTGTTCGAATGCCGTCGCAACAAGCCGGACCACGAGTATATGATGACAATCGATGACTATCGACGAGCTTACGGCAAGTCGCCGGAGAAGGAGAGCGTCAAGTTTGATAATGAGTATCTTTTTGACAAGCTGACCGATGTCTACAAATCGGGGACCACGCACGAGGAGGACGAGCCTTCCCATCTGGTGATATCCGACCTTGACATATGCAATGATCGCTGCACCGAGGAGTACGGCAACCCGTGCCAGCATTTCTGTCCGGCCCACGTTTACGAGATGGTGGAGGATTCCGACCGTCCGGGCAAACTCAAGCTGGAGTTGACCCCCTCTAATTGCGTCCACTGCAAAACCTGCGATATTGTGGATCCCTACCAGGTTATTCGCTGGGTGACGCCGCAGGGTGGCGAGGGCCCCAACTACACCAATCTTTGATTAGCCGATGGTGCCGTTAAATATGGCCGTCGCGCCCGGATTATCCGGTGCGGCGGCTTCCTTTTTTGGGGCCGTGAGGATCCATTGGGGAAAGTTCTTCTAAGATGACAAATATGGTTGACACGGCGGTGCAAAATGGCTAAGTTCGAACGGTTCTTTTGATGACAACAATGCAGGAGTTCGACATTGATTTACTCGCCTACATCACAACACGCTCTGCGCGCCATGATTTACATTGCGCGCCATTCGGACGGTTCCCCTATTAGAACGGCTGAAATTGCTGAAGCGGAGGTTATTCCGAAGCAGTTTTTGTCTAAAATACTTCACGGATTACGCAACAAGGGACTGGTCAAGTCGGTCAAGGGACCGGGAGGTGGTTTTGTGCTGGCTCTGCCAGCGGAAGAGGTCACGATGAACCAGATTGTCCGGGCCGTGGTTGGGGATTTTGCCCCTGAAGAAAAGTGCATCCTTGGACACGACAACCGCGAGGGCGACCAGTGCTGCGCCCTGAGTCGACCCTGGCAGGAATTATGCCGGCAGTTTGAGTCTACCATCGGCAAACTCACTCTGAAAGAGGCCGCCGATAACGCTTGGAAGGCTGATGAGGCTGCCCGGGATAACCCTGTCGAAAAGGTGGCATAGGTCCGAATGAGTTGTGACTGATCGTACCGGCTAATATTCGGGATGATGGGTCAGACAGTTGGAGCGAACATGGAGCCGCCGGCATTTGCCGGCGGCTTCTTTTTGTTGGAGAGAAGCGACAGGCGGCGTTGATTGAATTAAAAGCGGAAAAAGGAGGTGATGGTGCTACCGGTGATAATCGGATCGGTGGGAGTCGGCCTGCTGCTGCTGGCCTTCGCTCTTAATCTGCTGAAGGTGCTTGACGAAGACAGCCGCTGGTATCTTTCGATGAATGCGATGGGCGCCCTGATGGCGTCCTGGTACGCTTTAGAGGGCGGGGCGATACCGTTTGTGATTCTGGAGCTTGTCTGGGCCGTGACCGCCTTAATCAGGCTGGTCTGTGTCATAAAAAAAGGCCCTCAGCAATGCTGAGAGCCTTGATACCTGTTGCTGTTAACTTCAGATATCAGATCGGGCCCGTCCGAGCTGAACATTATTGATAATTGCCGAGTTCTCGCGCAGGCTCTCATACCACTTAGCGTACAACTCCTGCTGCTTATTTACCAAAAGGACCGACTGGATCGAATCGCGTTTCGCGGTGAAGTCGGTCAGGTCAGGCGAACTTCTCTCGACTAGCTTGAAAATAACCGCGCCCTTCTCGTGCTGGATCGGCTTCGAGACCTGTCCCGGTTCCCTGAGGGCAAAGGCGCCGCCGATAGCGTACGGATCGCGACCGAAGTCCTTGACATAACCGCTACGGGCAAACGGATCAAGCTCAACATACTTGGCAGCGTGCTTTTTGGCGGCTTTCTTCAAATCGCTGCTCTGCTCATAGTCGGCGTAGATAGCGTTGGCCGTGTCCATACAAAGCGCGTACATACGGTCGTTCATCAGATCACGCTTCGCCTGGCTGCGCGATTCCTCCAGATCGGCCAGACCCGACGGCAGTCTTTCGGCTATTTGGAAGACATAGATAGCGGAGTTGTTTTCCATGATGTCGGAGAGACTGCCGACCTCTTTGTCGAAGGCGAACTGATTGGCAAACTCATCGCGGCCGATAAACTGGATAACGTCGCCGCGCTCAAACGGTCGGGTTTCTCTCAACTCGATATCGGCCGCCGCGGCTGCAGCTTCAAAGCTTGAGTTTTCAGCCTCGGTCCGGATCTGATTGAGAGTGTTGAAAACCCGGTCGAGAGTCTCGGCCGAAGGGGCGGCTTTGAACAGGATATGAGAGGCGTGAGCCTTGGTGATCTTTTCCTGCTTGGTGCTGCCGGGGAGGGTGCCCATCTCCTCTTTGCGGTCATGCAGCAAGATGACGTGATAACCGAAGGTGGTTCTTACCGGCTGGGATATCTCGCCCTTTTTCATGCTGAAAACCATGTCGTTGAATTCACGCACCATCTGACCCTCCGGGAACCAGCCCAGGTCGCCGCCGTTGCGGGCGGAGTTGTCATCGGAATAGGTCATAGCGAGTTGAGCGAAATCGGCGCCGGCCGTGGCGGAATCATAAATCTCACTTGCCTTCACTCGTGCCCGCTCCCAGTCAGAGGGTTCCGGTTGTTTCTGGATAAGGGCAACCTTCAGCACCGCCCGTTCGTCGACTTTGTATTTGTCGCGGTTGGCGGCGAAGTAATCATCCACATCCTGGTCGGTGAAATCCCTGGCAGCCTGCGAAAACCGAGCGGTGGATACATTGACCATGTCGACCTTGACCTTCTCCTCGCTGGTAACGAAGGCTTCCTTGATTTCCGCTTCGGTCACCTGCGCCGCCTGTGACACCATCTCCTGCAGCTTCATTTTCATGATCTCGGTGCGGATAAACGGCTCCACCGATGCCCAGAAGGGGGCGGCGTTGGGGTCGGCCATATAATTGAGATACTTCTGGTAATCGAAACGACCGTCGGTATGGAAAAACGTAATTTGTTGCAGTTCCGCCGGAGGGGAGTAGCGAAGCAGGCCATATAGTTCTTCGCTGGTAACCGAGATATTATGCTTGGCCACCTCCTGCATAATCAGCCGGTCATGGAGGAGTTGATTCCAGGCGTTGCCCTGGATCTCGCGAATCTTCGAATCCGGCAATTCATCCTCGACTCCCTGGGAGGCCTGCTGGTAGAGATTGCTGTATATCTTGTTATAATCCTGCCAGGAGATTTCCTCGCCGTTGATAACGGCCGCGACGTTGGACGCGAGATAGTTATCCCGGCTCGACAGCTCCATGCCCCACTGAAAAATGATCGTAGCCAGAAAGCCGACCAGGGCAATAAGTACTATAGGGAGGATCATTTTGCGTAGGGCTTTAAACATGCGTTTCTCTCCAGTAGAAATAAAAAAACGTTATCTGCTTTACCTGTCACTGTGCCGGAGATTTTCCGGGAACACAAAATATAACCTAATTAACTGATTTGGCAACAGCGGATTGCCGATTCGGGTGCAAAAAACGTTGATTTTAGTCGTCAATTGTATAATAGATTGTTAAATCTTCTCCATCAATGAGTTGGGAGCGACAACCATGACTAGAGTATCGACCGCCCGTGCCTTTTTGTTAGCCCTTGTATTACTTACAGTTACTTTCACTGCGGTCAGGGCCGCCGACTGGCCGATCAAGCGCCGAATAGACCTTTCCAGCGGCTTCGGCGACTATCGCGACAATCGATTCCACGCCGGAGTGGACTTGCGGACCGCCAGCCGCGTCGGCGAGCGGGTATATGCGCCCGTGGACGGGTATCTATATCGGGTCAAAATGTCCTACAAGGGATATGGCAAAGGACTCTACATGAAGGGCGACGATGGCCATATCTACGTCTTTGGGCATCTCTCGCAGTTTTCCGGCCGTCTGCGGCCGTTGGTGGAGAGGGAGCAGTTGAAGGCCCGGCGCTATTATATTGATCATCATTTTCCGACCGATTCGGTCAGGATCGCCAAAGGAGAATTGATCGCCTATTCCGGCAAGACCGGGGTGGGAGCGCCCCATCTTCATTTTGAAATGCGCACCGCTGATAACCGGCCGGTCAATCCGCTTACTCACGACTATGGAATTGCGGATTCCACCCCACCTGTTTTCAGCCGGATCGGCTTCAAGCTGACCGACGACAATAGTCTGTTCGAAAACGGAGAGCGCCGTCTATTCCTCGATGTTGCGGCCGGCAAGGAAGTCGGCCAATACGTTCTTGACACGGTGCTGTACTTCAATCGGCCCTTCGGTCTGTTGGCTGATTGTTACGACAAGATGCGGCCAGGGGGTATGAGCCAGACAATCTACAAACTATCGCTATACATTGATGGCGACGAGTATTACGAGGTTGTTTTTGACATGCTCGATTTTGAGACTTCGACCACAGTCGGGCTGGAGTATGATTACCTCAATGTGGTCAGTGGCCAGAAAAGAGTGCGGCGGCTCTTTCACCGTACCGGAAACGACTACATCGGCAGTCGGGCGGTGCGCGGCAGCGACGGTACATACGGGGCCGGCGGTAGGGAAAAGCCGGGATTGCACAAGGCAAAAATCGTGGCCGAGGACTGTTTCGGCAACAAGGCAGAACTCAAATTCAGTTTTCTCTGGGGAGCAGATGAGAATCTGTACAGCCTCGATTCCACCGCAACCGGTCCGGGTAAACAGACCCGCTTCTATTTCAGCCCGTCGGAGGATGTCGAAGCGCTCGGCGTCGACTCGGTCCGTCTTTACTTGTGTCGGGGTGATCGATGGGGCCGGGTGCAAGATTCGGAAGTTAGGGCTCTGGACAAAGGCCGGATCGAGTGTATGGTGCCGGTGCGAAATTCCACGGGCATGATCATGCGCCTGTATACCTATACCGGGCAGGGGGCAGTTATCAAAGACGGCATTTTCAGCCGGCAAATGTCTCTTGGAAAAGCCAGTGTCCTCATGAGTCACGAGGTGGTCGACGACGGGCTGATGCTGACAGTCGAAACAAAAGCCAAGAAGGGTTCCGACGCGTGCGTGGCACTCTGGGACGGTGATCGACTGCTGGGTCTCGAATATCCCCGGATTTTCACGATGTGGGAGTATCGCTGTTTTATCCCGGTCAAGCCGGAGTACTCGCGGATTACTCGTATCAGCTACTCCATGACGGCCGACACCAGCCTTACACTCGGTTGGATTGACTCGCTGAACATTCAGGTGGTCGGTCTTGAGGATAACCAGGTGATTGAGATCGAGGATTACGGTTCGATCCGTTTTGACCGGGATCATTTCTTTGAGCCGAGATATATTGAGTTCAAGCGGAACCCGATCGTGTTCAAGGGCCGCCTGCGGCTTAACTCCGATCACTTCGAGGTACTGCCGGAAGCGTTTGTATGTCGACGCGAGTTTGATATCTCGATCAATCTGCCCGACTATAACGCGCATAACGACAAGAGCGGCATCTGCTGGCTCGACAAAGAAGCCGACAAGTGGGTCTGGCTGGATAATGTTAACAAGGACGGTGTGCTGACCGCCAAATCGATCGGGGGTGGGTCCTTTGCGGTGCTGTACGACTACGATCCGCCTGACATCAGCAGGCTGAATATCGTAAACGGCAGGACCTATTACGATCTGAAACCGGTCATCAGCTTCAATGTGGCCGACTCGCTCTCCGGAATCGTTGACGATCTGGCCTTTACGATAAAATTGGATGGCCAGTGGATGATTCCTGAATATGATCCGGAGGACAAGGTATGTAAGACAGTGCCGGTGGAAGCGCTTGAGCCGGGATCGCACCATCTGGGAATAATGGTCACCGACCGACTGGGCAACCTGACCGAACAATATCTCAATTTCAACGTTTCACCGGGTAATAGAAAACGCCCGGGCAAAGGAAATTGAGACCGTTGAGATAAGACATGTTCATTCCGATTAAAGACGACGCTCCAACAGTGCGGAAACCGTATCTGACGGTGACGCTAATAATTGTCAATACGCTGGTCTTTCTCTATTGCCAGTCGCTTGGCTCGCGCGGTTTTCAGTTTATCACCTTCCAGTTCGGGTTTATCCCCTATGAATTGGTTAGCGGTGTCGAACTCACGCCCGAACTGTCTGCCTCGCCCTGGCTGACCATGTTTACTTCGATGTTTATGCATGGCGGCTGGATACACCTGATCGGCAACATGCTCTTTTTGTGGATCTACGGCAACAATGTAGAGGACTACTTCGGACGAGTGAAGTTTATCATCTTCTACCTGCTCTCCGGTCTGGCGGCGGTCGGCCTCTACACCCTGTTCGGTCCATCATCGCAAATCCCGCTCGTCGGTGCCTCTGGCGCTATTGCCGGGCTGATGGGAGCCTACCTGGTGCTGCATCCGCGAGCCAGAATAACTGTCCTGATAATCTTTTTTTTCATTCAGTTTGTCCAGCTTCCTGCCAAGTTTGTCCTGGGAATGTGGTTTGTCATTCAGCTTTTTATGTCGCTGGCCGGCAGTTCGACCGGAGGCGGGGTAGCCTGGATGGCCCATGTCGGAGGATTCGTTTTCGGTTGGCTGATTTTGAAAGCTATGGTCAAAATCACCGGCCGCGGCGGTCCAACATCGGGAGGCCAGCGCGTATATAGAATGAACTGGTAATAGTCCTGCAATTGTAATACACGGAAAGACACGATATGCCCTGCGCCGATATAACCGAAACCCTTGAAATCAGAATCGGCCCCGATGACCGGGTGATCGATTACTCCCTGCACAAGAAAACCTGTGGCGGTGAGATCGGCAATGAGTCACTCATCGCCGGCTGGCTTCGCAAAAGGACCATCTCGGAAACACTGGCGACCTCGGCCGAAGACTTGATCGCCTCCCGACCCGAAATGCCGCCGTTGCGGGAATTTCTCGTCGTAAAGCACTTTCTGGCGGTGCAGGCCGGTCTGGCAGTGATGCTCGGGCAGGATAGCGGGGGCGTCGACGATTACTGCGTCGTCGATTCGATCGAGCATGATATCGAGGGAACCCGATTGGTGGCTGTAATCAAGGCGGACGCTATGACCAACCGGATCGAGGCTTGCCGGGGATGCTGCTCGAGTGCCAAACAGGGTCCTGCCGGAGCCCCTGCCGAGTAATTTTCGCGGTTCCAACCTGTTGATTTACAGTCAAAAACGTGACCTGGTGTAGGAAACTGACAATACTTAATGTGTAATTGAATGCACATTTATTAGATTTTCCTGCTCATTTGTTGAGTAGGCGACGGTAGAGCGAGGCCCAGGCGTCGAACCGTGCCAGGTAAGTCGCGGTCAGACAATGTCTTGTATTGACTTGAATGTTTTATTTCGGGGCCGCGAGTTGGGAGCGAAAATTGCTGTTCAATTGTTGAAATCTAGGGTAAAAAATATCATTTTCCGATACGCAGGAGAGTTGTAATATCATGAAGAAAACAACGACGATTGCCGGTCTGATACTGCTGGCACTACTGTTTGTGAACCCCGCCAACGCCGGGGTCTATGTATTTAATCCGGAACCCGCGGATATGTATGACCTGGATCATTACAAGTACTACACGTGGGGTCTGGAATGGTCGGCTGAGGGAGAAAGAGTCGACGATGTGTTTTTATCCTTCGAGGATATCCGCAACTGGTGGCCGTATGAGGAGAACAGCCTTTTCATCAGGATGCTTGACGACGCCCAGTTGGGCTTGTTTGAGGGCGAGGACCTCACTCCCGGGATTGACGACTATTTTGCCGGACAGGGAGTGTTGATTGATGAATGGTCCGACCCGGTTGGCGGCTACGCTACCGATGGCATCTCGCTTCGCTACAGCCTGCGGGAGCTGGGCCTTCTCGATGAGTTTCTCGCTTATAGCGAGGACGGTACGGTCGCCTTCGCTTTTGACCCGGATTGTCACTATTTCAATTCCGGCGTACAGGTGACGGTGATTACCAATACCCCGGAACCGGCGACATTCCTGCTTTTTGGTGTCGGCTTGGTGGGTGTGGGGATTGCTCGTCGCAGATATTCGAAGTAAATAGAATACAGATTCTGAACAATACGAAAGTCACCCCTTATTTGAGGGGTGGCTTTTTTTTGGATTATCCGGTTATGTGGGTCTATATCCCCCCTGATTTCCTGTCATTACCTGACGTGCCTCAGGTGTGAAATAGTATTAAAACAGTTGCTTTTGGACTGAAAAAAGGGCTATATTGTCTTGAAACAGCTTGACTAAATGGCAATGTTGTGCCATATATCGCTTGTGAAAAAATTAACCAACTCTGACTAATGCAGTTCAGATTGTTTTGACAGACCTGCCTCAGCCGGGTCTGTTTAATTTAGGAGCTAATTGTTATGATTACCAAACAACAAGCCCTCGATTATCACTCGGTGGGCAAGTGCGGTAAAGTTGAAGTTCAACCTACTAAACCCTGCCGTACGCAGCTTGATCTCTCTCTGGCGTATACACCGGGTGTTGCGATACCATGTCTTGAAATAGAAAAGAACCCGGTCGATGTTTACAAGTACACCGCCAAAGGTAACCTGGTGGCGGTTGTCACAAACGGATCCGCGGTTCTGGGTCTGGGTAATATCGGCGCCGCGGCCGGTAAGCCGGTGATGGAAGGAAAGGGTGTCCTCTTCAAGCGGTTCGCGGATATCGACGTGTTTGATATCGAACTGGACACGCAGAACCCGGACGACATTATCAAGGCCTGCCAGTTGCTGGAACCGACTTTTGGGGGTATCAACCTTGAGGATATCAAAGGTCCCGAGTGCTTCTACATCGAAGAGACCCTCAAGAAGACGATGAACATCCCGGTCTTCCATGATGACCAGCACGGTACGGCGATTATCTCCGCGGCGGCTGTGTTAAACGCGCTGGAAGTGGTGGAGAAAGACATCAGCAAGGTCAGAGTAGTCTATTCCGGTGCGGGGGCAGCCGGGATTGCGTGTGCCAAGCTTTATGTTTCGCTTGGCGTGAAGCCGGAGAATCTGTTGATGGCAGACTCCAAGGGCATTATGTATGAAGGTCGCGGCGACAAATTCAACAAGTACAAACAGCAATTCGTGCGCAAGACCGACTGCCGTACCCTTGCCGACGCTCTTGTTGATGCCGACGTTTTTGTCGGCGTGTCGGCCAAGGATCTGGTGTCGAAGAAGATGGTTAAGACGATGGCCAAGGATCCGATCCTCTTCGCCATGGCCAACCCGGATCCGGAAATCACTTATCCCGACGCGGTTGACGCCAGGCCGGACGTCATCATTGCGACCGGGCGCTCCGATTATCCCAACCAGGTGAATAACGTCCTCGGTTTCCCGTATATCTTCCGAGGCGCTCTCGACGTGCACGCTACGGCGATTAACGAGGAGATGAAGATCGCTGCGGTTAAGGCTCTGGCCAATCTGGCCAAGCAGGACGTACCGGATGAGGTCGCACAGGCTTATGGTGTCGATCACTTCAAGTTCGGTCGCAAGTATCTTATCCCGAAACCGTTCGATCACCGGATTCTTGTCTGGGAAGCGGCGGCGGTGGCCCAGGGCGCGATGGATACCGGCGTGGCCCAGAATCCGGTCGACATCGAGGAGTACAAGGTCGAGTTGGCTGCTCGCATCGGCGAGGGTCGCAGGATAATGCGGGCTGTGACCGACAAGGCCAAGTCCAACCCGAAAAAAATTGTCTTTCCCGAAGGCAACTCGTCGCGCATCCTGCGCGCAGCGCACACTGTCCTGCAGGAGGGTATCGGTCAGCCGGTCGTCCTGGGTATTGCCGAGGATGTCAAGAAGGTTGCCGATGAGCATGAGATCGATCTGGACGGTATTCAGATTCTGGATCCGATCGCATCCGAAAAGCGCCAGGCATATGCCCGCCGCTTCTATGAGAAACGTTGCCGCAAGGGCATAACTCTCGACAAGGCGAACTGGATAATGCGCGACCGGACCCACTTCGGCATCATGATGCTGGAGATGGGCGACTGCGACGCGGTGCTTTCCGGTGTGACAACCGATTATCCGACAACCATGCGACCGGCGCTGCAGATCATCGATCTGGCCGAGGGTGTTACCCAGGTGTCGGGCATGTTTGCTATGATCCAGAAAGACAAGGTGTACATGTTTGCCGATACGACGGTAAACATCAACCCGACCGCCGAGGAACTGGCCGAAATCGCAATCGGTGCCGCCAAAATTGCCCGCCAGTTCAATATCGAGCCGCGAATCGCCATGTTGTCGTTCTCCAACTTTGGCTCCGCCCGCTCGCCCGAATCGATCAAGGTCGCCAAAGCGACAAAACTGGTCAGAGAACGCGCACCGGAGCTGGTGGTCGAGGGCGAGATGCAGGCCGATACGGCGATGTTACCCGAGTATCGCCAGAAACGGTATCCGTTCTCCACGATGAAGGACGCCGCGAACGTCTTCATCTTCCCGGACCTCAACGCCGGTAACATAGCTTATAAGCTGGCGCAGCGGATGGGCGGACTTGAGGCGGTGGGACCGATCCTGATGGGTCTGTCGAAGCCGGTCCACGTACTGCACCCGACGCTGGGCGTGAACGAAATCGTCGACATGGCGGCTATCGCCGTTGTCGACGCTCAGAAGTAAACTGGTTAATATCACCAGGTGGCAGGGCCGGAATCAACATTCCGGCCCTTTCCATATCAGCGGCGTTTCGAGGCAAAAGCCGACATCCGACCGATCCTTTCGAACCCGCGCTTCAAAATAAATATGACCGAAATCAGTTTTTATTTGCCCTTCCATGTTGAAAGGGTTAAACTTAAAGCCGTCGATTTCGATAATAAGTATATCGACCACAGGGAATGTTGAAACGGTAAACAGTTAAGGGATGTAACTTGGGTGTCCTCGACGCTCTTTCCAACGATATAGCAATCGATCTCGGCACTGCCAATACTCTGGTCTTTCTTCGGAGCCAGGGCATTGTCCTCAACGAGCCATCGGTCGTGGCCGTTGAAAAATCGACTGGCAAGGTACTCGCCATCGGTTCGGCGGCAAAGGAGATGACCGGTCGCACACCGGGCGGTATCGATGCTATCCGGCCGCTAAAAGACGGCGTGATTGCCGATTTCGATATCTCGGAGCGGCTTATCGCCGACTTCATCCGCCGCGTTGTTCGCCACAAATATCTCATGAAACCGCGGGTTGTCATCTCGGTGCCGTCCGGCATCACCGAGGTTGAGAAGCGCGCGGGTCGTGACTCGGCCGAAAACGCCGGGGCGCGCGAGGTCTACCTGATTCAGGAGCCGATGGCGGCTGCTATCGGGGTCGGTTTGCCGGTAGACCAGCCCTCGGGCAGCATGATTATCGATATTGGCGGCGGCACCTCGGAAATCGCCGTCATTGCTCTCAACGGCATAGTTAATGATACGTCGGTGCGAGTGGCCGGTGATGAGCTGAACGATGCGATCATTATGTATCTGAAGAAGAATTATAACTTGCTGATAGGTCTGTTGACCGCGGAAGAGATCAAGCACAGAATCGGTTCCGCCTACTCTCTGGGCAAAGAACTTTCGATGGAGGTCAAGGGGCGTGACCTGGTGGCGGGAGTGCCGAAAAATCTCAAGCTCTCCTCGGTCCAGGTGCGTGAGGCGCTGTCGGAAACGATTGATATTATTGTGGAGGCGGTCCGTCAGACGCTGGAACGTACACCGCCCGAACTGGCGTCGGATATCCTCGAGCGCGGCATTATTTTAACCGGTGGTGGCGCCCTTCTGAGGGGGCTGGACAAGCGGTTCCGCGAGGAGACCAATCTGCCGGTGATTGTGGCCGAAGACCCGCTCACCTGTGTCGTTCGTGGGGCCGGTCAAGTGTTGTCGGAGATCACCGCCTATTCCAAGGTGCTGGAGAAGAGCCGCCGCGATTAGAGCCTGATCCGACCAGAGAATTGTATCAACCGGAATCTGATTCCGGTTTTTTTTTGCTTTTTTCAGCCGCGCATTAATCCATTTTGAACTGGTAGTGTCTTAACCACAGAAACTATGATATGGCAAAGTCAGAACTGAGGATAATAGATGAACTGGTCAAAGCGGCCGCCGAGGGCGATCGCGAGGCCTTCACCGGGATTGTAAGGTTGATGATGAACAGGGTAACGGCACTGACATACCGGATGACCGGCGAACGGGAAAGCGCTCGCGATCTCGCCCAGGAGACGTTCATCGCGGCCTGGACCAACATGCATAATTTTCGCTCCGAGGCGAAGTTCGAAACCTGGCTTTATCGTATCGCCACCAACAAGGCGTTGAATTTCCTCAGGCAGCGAAAAGAGACGGTTGATGTCGACACGGTAGAGCCGGTCGCCGCGAGCACGCCGGAAAGCGAACACCGCCGGGCCGAACTGAGACAGGGCATGCTTGATTTTATGGAGCAACTGCCGCCGGGCCAGCGGGCGGTTTTTGAACTGCGCTTCTACAAGAGTCTTACTTTCGACGAAATAGCAGGCGCAACCGGCAAGGCGGTAGGAACCGTAAAGACCCATTATCGGGAGGCGGTCGCCAAACTGCGTCGTCTGGCGATTGAGAAAGGGTGGCGCGAGTGATTTGCGAAAAAGTACAGGCTGAACTTGCGCTCTATTTCGGTCAGAGCGAACTGCCGGACTGGATCCGCGAGCACCTCGACACTTGCCCCGACTGCGCGGCTCTCTTTGCCGAACAGCAGGCGCTGGCTGAAGGTGTCGCGCAGGACAGCGACTTTTATTTGAATGATGATGATCTGGATAAATCGGTGGCGGCGGTCGATGATGCGATTGACGCCTTTGAGATGGATAAGGTTACCCGAACGGTTCCTCTCTGGCGCAATTACGTCCCGGCCGTGGCGGCGCTGGTTATCATTGTTGGCCTGTCGCTGACGCTTTCGATGTCCGATCTTTTTCATCGCAGCGCTCTTCAGACAGAGGTCACCACCGGCGACAGTGCGCTGGTCCTTCTCGACAATGGTGACCAGGCATACCTGGAAGAGACCGACCTGCAGGGACTGCTCGAAGATTTCACGATCGAACGGTACTGGCAGGCAAGCGAGCAGCTTATTGATGATCTGACTGAAGAGGAGTTCGAATACCTGGCGAATAATATCGATGTGGGGGAAATACTCTGATGCGAGCACTATTCACGATAGCATTGACAATATTCGCCCTGGCGGTAAGTGGTATCCTTCCCCTGCAGGCCGAAATCGTACCGGGGCAGATGCGCCTGCAGCCACCGCCTCCCGACGGCGGGCGTGGACAGGGCATGGAGCGCAAGCGCTTTCAGCGGCTGCGCCTGATGAAGGTGCTGGAGCTTCTGGATATTGATGACGAGATTGAGGACGAGTTCATCGTGCTCTACCAGAGTCATCATCGCGACCAGCGTAAGATTCAGGGCACCAAGTCGGGAGTGATAAACGAGCTGAGACGTGTTCTCAAAAAGCAACCTCAGGATGCGGACAATATCGAACAACTAATTACCCGAATAAACGATCTCGATCGCCAGAGAGAACAGAACCGTCTGACCTTTATCGAACAGGTGCGGCCGATCCTCACGGTCGAGCAACTGGGCCGGCTCTATGTCTTTGAAGCGCGGTTCGAGATTGAAATGCTGGGTAAGGTAGCAGAGTTTCGAGGATGGCGCAAAGGACAGCCAAGACCGCCGGTGGAAGACTCCGCAGACGAAACGCCCGGCAAATAAGAATGACCTGGGATAACTAACGATAATAGCGAGAGAAAGGAATCAGTAATGAAAAAGACAATCGTACTGACATTGTTGCTGGCACTGGCGGTTTCGTCCGTCGTGGTGGCACAGAATCCGGGCCGACAGGGCCAGCGAGGCTTCGCTGACCGTCCCGGTGATGGTCCCCGCATGGAGGGACACAGGGGATTTCGCGGGCACGACAAGGGTTTTGGACAGGACCAGATGATGCCGGGTATTCAGCGGATCCTGGCGCATGGCGATGAAATCAATCTGACCGATCAACAGCGTGAAAAGCTGGAAAAGATGGCGGTCGATTTCAAGCTGGCCGCTGTCGACCAGAAGGCGAAACTCGAAAAAGCTCAGATCAACCTGCGCGCCTTTATGCGGGACGACGGGGTTGCCGAGAGCACCGTGATGGCCGCGATCGATGAAGTCTCCGATCTTAAGGCGGAGATGCAGAAGATGCGCTATCGGCATTTCCAGCAGGCGAAATCGGTGCTGACCGCCGAACAGATTGATCAGTTCAAGGATATGCGTCGGGAATTCCGGCGTGGGCAGGCGGGTCGACGGAAAGGTTGATCAGCCGGCTGTTTTTGCCTCTACCTAACATGAAGCCCGCTTCGGCGGGCTTTTGTTTTGTGCACCCCTTTTTGGTGACAGAAAAATGACTTGTATGATTGAGGAGTGTGTGGTAAATTTTAGTGACTGAACGCCGATGCTTTATTTGCGAGCATCATGTTTGTTTCCTCAAGAATAGCGTAAAGCCGGACCAAAACGGATCAACAGAACTGTTATCCATATCAGGAGGTCATAATGAGACGACTAGTTTTCGTGTTGCTGGCCTGCTTGCTTTGGGCCATGACCAGTTGCGGAAATCAAGGTACATCGCCGGAACCTTTGGTGAATACTCCGACCACCGAAGAGGCGATGCCTGCCGAGGTGAACAAACTCCTCACCGAAAACGCTCCCCCTGAAGACGAACCGCTGCCAGAGTTCGATCTGGAATATATTACCCCCTTCCCGTATGACATCGTCGACAATTGCGATATCTATTCGGTCACCTTCCTCTGGGGGGATTTCTTCAATCTCGGTATTCCCGAACTGGAACCGATGGACTGGTCCGGGACGCTCTCGGTCAACGGGGTGGCAGTAGTACACCCGCGCTTCACCATTGACTTCGAACCGGGACAGGACTGGCTCGTGCCGACCAACGTGCCGTCGATGTCCGCCTGGGTCTCGCAGACGTCGGCTGATTTCGATGGTATCAGCTTCATGGTCTTCATGCAGCGCGGTATCGAGTATTTTGCCGCACCGATGTTGACATTCAAAACCGAGCAAATCGAGATCTCGCTCGACTTCCATCAACTCATCAAATACGCTGCATGGTACCCGGTCGGTGAAACCGCCGGCGTGGCGGTGCTGTCACGACTGGTCTGGCAGAATGCCTGCCCCGGCGGCCTGATCGACGGCAACTGGACTGCGAGCGGCCTCGGATCGGGCGAAGGGACTATCGAGGGAGTCTGGTACGATCGTTTAGGCGAACCGTTCGGTTTGATGTCCGGCCGGTTTTGGACCAACGAAGACTACACCCGCGAATTCGCCGGCAGTCTGTCCGGCTATGTTACTGATCAGGTGTTGGCCGAGTATAAAGGCAAATGGTATTACAACGATATCCGCCTCTGCCCGATGTGTGGCGAGGGGCACGGAATTTTCCGAGGCAAGTTTGTCTTCCTGGCCGATGGCGTCGAAGGAACGCTCAGCGGAACCTTTGGCGATTACACTCTGTCGGTGGATCAGGCAATGATGCCGATGATCGGAAGGTGGCGTGTCGATTGCCCCATTATCGTTCCCGACGATATCCACTCCTGGACGGACTAAACCGACACCTAAATAGTGCGAAGACCCTGCCGGTGCTGTATCGGCAGGGTTTTTCTATGTCGCGCCTGCCATTTTGGCTGAATCCTGCCAAATTTGACTTGACTGCAGTCGATGACCGGTGATATTTTGATGACATGGATCACGAACAGCAGGAAATCCTCGACTTCATCCGCGAAAAATCTGATCACCCGATGAAGCCAAAGGAACTGGCCCGGGCGCTGGGAATCAGCCAACCCGATTATCATCGTTTCCGCCAGCTTATCAAGCAACTGCTGCACTCGGGCGACCTCGTGAAGCTCAAGCGCGGCCGTCTCGGGCTGGCGTCGGAGATGAACGTCAAGGTCGGGCAGATATCGATCACGCGTGGAGGCACCGGGTTTCTTATTGTCGAGGACGGTGAGGATATCCTGATCCCGCCAACCCAGTTGTCGACCGCGTTTGATGGCGACACGGTCATGGTGCGGCTGGGCGGTTTCTCAGCCGACCGTCAGACCGGTACGGTCATTCGGGTAGTCAAAAGGACCGCGCGAAATATTGTCGGCGTCTTTCGTCGGGGCGGCAATTT
>DAOWIC010000138.1 GCA_030641085.1 Calditrichota bacterium | reverse complement strand
TGGCGTCGGCTGTCACGGCGGCCGGATCCACACGCGTAACTTTCGCTTTGACCGGCCGCAGATTTGACCTTTTCACACGCTGAATACGGGCATCGGGTAACAGGATGGCGATATCGGTCGATCCGGCCCGTCGGCCGCGGAGCTTTGTACCATAATACAAAAAAAATGGGTCTGATCCGGCCGGTCGTCCCGACCGGTATAGCCGAGTGGTGGCAGCATGAACTATCCAGCCGGATTCCGAGCGGTACTGCTTGAAATAGCTCCGGTCAGCCGGCGCCAGGAAGCGCAGATCCACCCAGCCGGTGTAACCATCGCACTGTTCAACGTGAGCGAAACCGTTCTTTTCCTTCAGGAGCCTGACCGGCTCGGCAAAAAAGAGTTGGCTGGCGCGCTCGGAGTTGAAACGCGGCTCGCTCCACAGGTCGGCGAGATTAATCTTCAGATAGCCATAACGCATTGGTTCAGTCTACCGTGAGCGGAGTGCTCGCGCAACAAAAACAGGTAGAAAAAACCGGGCCTGTGCCCGGTTTCCCTCGTGATTCATATTAATACGACCGGTTCCGATTTACTTGACCCCGGCCAGGACACCCGCCATGCGGCGCAGTGCCTCCTTGATGTTCTCGATTGAATTGGCGTAAGAGAACCGGACATAGCCCTCGCCGAACTTTCCGAACGCGGTCCCGGCCAGAGCCGCTACCCCCGCCTGATTGAGCATGATGTCGGCGAACTCTTTTGAACCCATCCCGGTGCCGGTTATGTTGGCAAAGGCATAAAACGCTCCGGCGGGCATCAGGCAACTGACGCCGTCGAGCTGGTTCAGACCATCGACAATCACTTTGCGGCGTTTGCGGAATTCTTCGACCATATTGTCAACCGCGTCCTGCGGACCGGTCAACGCCTCGATAATGGCGTACTGGCTGAAGGTACAGGTGCCGGAGAAATTCGCTACGGCGACATTGAACAGATAATCGGCCATCTTCTTCGGCATCAGACCGTGGCCCAGCCGCCAGCCGGTCATGGCGTAGGTCTTGGACATGCCGTCAACAATAATCGTGCGCTCCATCGCACCGGGGATCGCGCCGATCGACTCGAACTGACCGTCGTATACCAGACGCGAGTAGATCTCGTCGGTCAACACCCACAGATCATGCTTTTCGGCCAGTTCATAAATCGTCTCCAGATCGCTTCTGGTAAGCACACCGCCGGTCGGGTTCTGCGGCGAGTTGATCACAATCATCCGCGTTTTTGGTGTCACCAATCCCTTGAGTTCGTCCACATCGAAACGGAACTGGTTGGCCTCTTTTAGGTGCATATAGACCGGCGTGGCTCCAAGATAGTTGACGACATCGTTGTAGGTCGGATAGCCCGGGTTCGGGACAATTACTTCGTCGCCGGGATTGATCGTCGCCGAAAGCGAGGTGAATATCAGCGGTTTGGCGCCGGGCATGATCACCACGTTTTCCGCCGCGACATCCATCTTCCGTTCTTTGCGATAATACTCGGCCACAACCTCTTTGACAATCGGCATTCCGGCCGACGGGCTGTAATGCGTTTCACCGTCGCGGATCGCTTTGATGGCTGCCTCGGTAATGTTGGCCGGCGTGTCAAAATCCGGCTCACCGATCTGCAGGTGTATGATCGATTTCCCTTGGGCCTCGAGTTTTTTCGCTTTGGCCAAAACGGCGAAGGCGCCTTCCACTCCCAGTCCGGTCACTCTGTCAGCGTATTGCATTGTATCCTCCTCATCTTAAATACCCAGAATCTCTTTTGCCTTGAATGCTATATGTTCAGCGGCTACTTCGAAATGCTTTATTAATTGCCATGGTTTGCCGGATTCGCCGAAACGGTCTTTGACGCCGATCATAGCGAACGGCAACCGTTTGCCGTCCAGCGATTTTTCAGCCGCAACAGCGGCCGCCACGAGATTACCCAAGCCGCCCACTTGATGTTCCTCGGCGGTGACAATCGCTTTCGTTTCGCGCGCCGCACGAATTATAGCCCCGGAATCGATCGGCTTGATCGTGTGCATGTTGATAACGCGCGTTTCGATATCGAAATCGGTTTTCAGGATATATGCCGCCCGGAGCGCCTCGGCTGTTTCCGGACCACAGGCGATTATGGTCAGGTCCTCGTCTTCGTTTTTGTATTCGCTCGACTTAATCACTTCGAATGCATCGACCAGCGAGTCTGCCTCCCGACGAAAGCGATGAATATTGGCCACTCCGAACTCAAACGTCGTATCGATTGAGGTTATTACCGGTGTCGCCTCGCGCGCGAACCGCAGGTACTTCGGTCCGACAACGTCGAACAAAAGCGCCCGGGTCATCTTCTCGGTCTCAATCGAATCGCAGGGGACTGCGACATGCATATTCGGCAGTCCGCACATCTGGAAAAGAGATTCCAGTTCCTGGTGCGTGGCGCCATCCGGCC
>DAOWIC010000114.1 GCA_030641085.1 Calditrichota bacterium | reverse complement strand
TACATAGCTCCCCACTTTATGATAGTCAAGCAGTTGTTCTAGCCAGTTCTCGCAATCATAATGACTAACCCACACACTCTGTTGGTGTTTTTTAAACCCAAGGAGTTTCAAATGTCGACGGAACGCATCTCGACGACCCCGCTTCTTCTCCGTATAGACATACTTTAGCGGCCTCCCGGCCGGACAGACAAAGTAATCCTCCGATTCATTATATCCAAAATCCTCTACCGTGTATAACTTGTCCCCGCTATAGTTAAACGCCTTCCGTGGTGGACTCACAAAACGTATGCCGCGACTCTCCATGGCAGCAGCATTCGAACCACTGCCATACGCAGCATCGGCACAGACCGCTTTCGGTGGACGATCCAAACGTGTAATCGCATCGTCCACAAGCCCCACTGCTTCGCCGTCCTCATGTCGATCCGCCGGGGTCACCGACAAACCAAGAACTACCCGAGCTTTACCGTCAGCCACCGTGTGCTGCTTGTACCCCGGTGCTGTTCGCTTACCCGGAAACTTGCCAAATCGAGCATCCTTGTCACTACTGTCAGGCTTGTCCACCCGGTTAGCGTCAAGGTCCGCCCGTATCGTCGTCGCGTCCAAATGTAAGACCTTGCCATCAATCAAGCCACTCTGCTGACACTGAGAAACGCTGCGGACAAACAACTCATTAAAGACCTCATCACCAAAGCGATCCAACGCCCTCGATAATGTCGAATGGTCGGGAAGACGCTCATCGACACGGTACCCGATAAACCAGCGATATGCCAAATCAACATGGACACGCTGCATCAGCCGCCGAACCGACGATATCCCTTCTATCGCCTGCAGCAAAAACAGCCGTAATACAACCTCAGGATCGATCGAAGGACGACCATTGTTCTGACAGTACTTATCGGACACTGAATCGTGAACAAAGGAAAGATCCAAAACTCGATTGAGTTTACGAAGATAGTGATCTTCAGGGATGAATTCTTCCAATGATGGCAAAAGCATCATCGAATTCTCTGTGCGATTTCGTTTAGTCTGCATGAATTCAGTTTATTAATTGAAACATCAAAAAACCAATACTTTTTCAACAAGCCCCTTGTTTGGGGGTGAGATTTCCTTCACGTCAAGCAGGTCCAAACGAGTTTGAACCTGCCACCCGGCCGCGGTTAGTCATTTAGCATCCAAAGCCCTATTGAAGACAGCTTATACTTATCCTCAAATCGATACATATTGTAGTCAAAATCTGATTCGGCAATCGTCACGCTGTCTGCCGTAATCATTCTAACATGATACTGTAAATTTATCGAATCAATTTCCGGTGGAATATGGAACGTTTCAAAATCCACCGCATTCAGCCCTTGGGAACGGGCTCCACGGGTTGACACTGGATCAAACTGCAAAACCACTTTCTGAGATTGCGGCAGAAAGCAAACAACTACTGAATCTACAACAAGATCGGTTCTATCTACACCATCCCAATTGCGCTTGTGTGGTGAGATAACTAACGAATAGAGATGAGCATTATTTAGTGTCTTGTCACGACTGCGTCGGACGGAGACCACCTGCGCCGCGACATCCCATCCTTTGAGCTTCAGCAGCGTGTCCGAGGGGCACTCACCCACATTATCAAGGACCATCGGTTCGCGGCAGGTTAGGAATTCTCGGGTCACAAATGTTGTACAACCAACAACCATCAGCAAAGTCAATAGGAGTGAGCAGAATAGGATTCTTTTCATATGATCTCCTTGGGTCCGGGATTTACCCGAACACTACCAGACTGAATAACATAGAGCCTTATTATTATAATACGCAGAAAAGACCGGCATGGGTCCCCAGCCATTCTCAAAAAAACCATGTGGGAGTCCATTCAATCCCCCAAGTCCAACGGTCGGCCAATAATTCTGGTGGTATTCGCCGGCCAACACTTCGATCAAGTGCCGTCATACATGCCAATATCGACGGAGAAGTCGATAAACGAATGTAGGCCGGCATTGCCGTTTTTATCGCAATATGAGCACAGTGATGCTATCAGTCATTTAACAAAAAGAGCATTATGGAAGAAAGCTTATGCCTATCCTCAAATCGATACATATTGTAGTCGAAATCCGACTCAGCGATCGTCACGCTGTCTTCCGTAATCATTCTCACATTGTATCGCACGTTGATTGAGTCAACATCCGGGGGGATATACAATGTATCGAAATCCAAGTCTCTTCTAAAGGTCGGTCCGTAAGTTCTGCCTTTGGCCGTCGATGCGTCGTTATATGAAACCGCAACTGTGTCCATCTCTGGAAAGAAACAGAAGAGTATCCGATCTACAACGAACTGGACGGCCGACATACTGTCAAGTGTCCCATCACGCGAATGCCTTGGAGCAATGGATGGACCGTACACATTCGAGTTGATGAGGCTCTTGTCACGACTGTTTACAATGGAAATCAGGCTTAGATCGACTCTCCACCCGTCTAGAGTGAGTGAGTCGTTCTCAGGGCAATAAGCCCCGTAATCTACCACTGAATAGTCTTGGCAAGGCACGAACTCCTTCGTCACAAACGTCGTGCAACCAACGACCGACAGAATAACCCACATGCTCATGCCAGTAATAGTTTTATTCATCTCGTCTCCAATACTCCCACTAAACCACCATCTACCAGATAGTATAGAACATGCTCTTATTATTGTAATACGCAGAGAAAATCGGCATAGGACCCCAGCCATTCTCAAAACCGGTAACCCACAGCTTTGCTGTGGGATCGTTCTCCTGGGCAGTACGTCAGAATTCATCACGATCCATCGTGAAAGGAACATCCGTCACACCCTGATACCAAAACCGGTTACCCGGTTAACTCGGTCACGATGGATCAAGATAATATGGAGCGGCGGAGCGATCAATAAGAAAGATAATCTATTCTCACCCCAAGGGGTGAGGCACCCGTGCTTTAGAAGATATACCTCTCCTTGTATGAAAAAGGCAGAACATTCTGTCCTGCCTTTTGATTTTGATCCAACTGGCAAAGCGCCGGTCTATTTCTTCTTCACCTTGTCCTTGCTCAGGACCGAGTAAAATTCGTTGAAGATCAGCTCCTTCGGTTCGGTCTCGAACGGTCCCAGCTCAAAACTGTGCTCAACTCCGGCGATCGTCTCGCGCAGGAATGTCGATTGGTCGTTCTTGTCCTTCACACGCATGATGACCGGCATTTTAAACGACGGATCGACTTCTTCGGTAACGACAGTAGCGTTGATATAGAACTGCCCGCCGCGGTCTTCAATTTTGTATTCCACTTTGTATTGCGGGTAACGGTAGTCGAAGAGCCATTGTTTGAAGAACCAGTCGAGCGGCTCGCCGTAATGTTTTTCGGCCAGCTTGACCAGATCGCTGTTCGCAAAGCGGGTGGTGTTGCACGTCATGGTCAACTCGTAAAGGAACTTGTTGAAGCTCTTTTCGCTGCGGTTCTCGATATCATACATGAGGAACCTCAGCATGTGGAAAAGCCAGACGCCACGGTTGCTTTGCAGGGTCATGCTGTAGCGGTCGCCGGCTCCGAGCGGGCGATCCTCGTCGTTGTCGTGCAGGGTGTAGAGGGAATCACGGCGATTGACCAGGTTGAAGAAATAGTTCTCACTGGTGGTATGCTGGATCGCCATCACCGACAGGAAATCGGCCGCAGCCGGGATGATCCAGAAGTCGCGCGACGAGACCGGTTTGGCCAGTGATCCGAACCATTGATTTGCCACCGAGAGGCCGGTATAGATACTCAGCCCGCCCATCGGTTCGATGTTGCGGTCGGAGTAGCAGAGAATTTGCGGCACCTCGACCAGTCCCGGCATGCTGACGTAGTTATCCGGGAAGACATAAAGCCCGAATGTCCCGATCGGGTTGCCGACCCGTTTGGTCATGAAATTAAAGGCGTTCATCACCGACTCGCGATAGGTATCGTCCGGGATGTAGCAGTCTTCGCGCTTGGTCATGTGCTTCGCTTTCAGGAAATTGACCGTCAGGCCTATTTCCGACAGCACGCCCACTGTGTCATGGCCGGTAGCGTATGGCTGGAAGTAGAACCGGTTGTATGGCTGGTCCGGGGTGACATCGAAATGGTCCATCCCTTCCTCGCGGGTGACCGGGCCCATGCCGGGCATGATGTAATTAAAGCCCTTGCGGGTGGTAAAGGCGAAGGTGTGCTGCGAGGGGGTCGGATCCTCCACCCACGGCAGCGAGTAGTCGTAGTTGAAGCCCTTATACCAGAATGTCAGGTCGACCGTGTCGCCTTTCTGGTAGTACCGCGGCAGGACAATGCCGACAAAGCGGAAGTCCTTGCGGCGGGTGTAATCAACCGGCTGGCCGCCTGAGTAAACCGAGTCCAGCTTGAGATTGTAATGTAGGAAGGTGGACAGGAAGCGGAGACTGTCGGCGTTTACCAGAAGTTTCATCTCGGCCCGCCCGTTGACGATCTTCTCGCCGTCGGCACCACCCATCTCAAAATCGCCATGTTTGGCCAGGGCGGTGGTCGCGTAACTGACCTCCGACATCCGCTCGTCGTCGGTGATACGCCGGGCAGTTTTCTGAAAGACCGCCGCCGGTGTGGCCAAGTAGTCATTCACCTGGAATTCGTAGGCGACTTCCACTTCCTCCGGCCGATTGGGATCATAGGTGAAAATATACCGGTTGAAATCGATCCAGAAGAAACCGTCGGCGTTTCTTTCATATACCGAGCGCAGCAGTTGGATGTAGTTGTCGTAAAGGTGCTGGACAATCGGTTTGAAAAAGAACTCGCCCTGGGCCTGCTTGATGATCGTGAAGTTTTTCCACTTCAGTTCTTTTTCCTTCACTTCGAACTGCTCCTTGAGGCGCAGGTCGAAATCATCGGCCAGGCGAATGAAGCAGAGCTCGAAATCCTCGTTCACGACACTGTCGCCGGTCACACTCATCAACGACTGTCGCTCGAGATGCGATGGGATCTCGATTCTGGCGTTGCCCTTGCCGATGAAAATGGCCGTGGTGGGCCGTCCCTCGACATAGCGTAGAAGGTGGATCACACCCTCCTCAAATGTAAAGGTGGCGACATCCTTCTGGTAGACGAAGTTTTTGACCGTGGCTTCTTCGCCGACATTGTTTAACAGGTCGAGATCGAGCAGACCGTAATCGGATTTGAACTTTTCGAAAAACTCAGAGTCCGCCGAGACATTCAGGCTCAGCAGGCAGAACATGACGACTATCAGGATTTTTTTTGATCGCATACACACCTTCCCTGCGTTGTTGAAACTCTCCGCTATATAGAGACGCAACTTCCGGTCGCTTGTCAATTATTATTACTTACGATCAAAGTGCGAATGATATTCAAAAAATTGCGGTACTTGATTTCAAAGTCGTTCACCGCCTCGACAAACTGATAGCCGGGATGTTTCTGCCAGACCCCGATGATCGCCTTTTCGATAAAGAGCGCCTCGGAAATCGTTTCGTGACGTTCGGCGTCACGGACGTAATGCGGCTCGCCCAGGGCGGCCGCGCTGCCCAATTGAATGACAGCGTCGTAGCGGGCGTATTCGCGCTCGATCGTGGTGCCGACATCATTGGCGGTCTCCGGGTGAAAAGCGAATGCGTCGACAGTCCCCCGGTCGGTGACGAACGATTTGCCCTCGGCCGCCTGCTCACGTGCGATCTGGCGGCTGTAGATTTCGCGGTGGAACTCCGACAGGTTCCGCCGGTAGCCGGGATTCTCCATCAGCAGCAGGCGAGCCAGCTCCTCAAAGAAAAGAAAGTGCTCGATTTCGGGCAGCAGCTTGAGCCGCTCGACAAATTTCGTCTTGCCCGAACCGGGCCCGCCGGTGATGACGATTCGTATTGGCATGATGCTTCTATTTAACTATCCTGTCGCCGTAATGTCAACAATCTCAGGGACTTTCTTGCGTGGCAAAACGATCGCTGAGTATTTACCGACGAAGACCAAATATAGTATGACAGGACCGTGCCGATGCCTTATACTTCTCACTTAGCCTGACTAAAGCGAAGGAAACAGTAAATCATGAATATCGAAAAAATGCAACACTATCTGCGCGACAACAACCTCGATGGCTGGCTGCTGGCTGATTTTCACGCCCGCAACAATATCGCTATCGAGATGCTTGATATATCCGGCATGATCAGCCGCCGCTGGTTTTACTTCATCGCCGCCGAGGGCGAGCCGGTGGCGCTTGTCCACTCTATCGAGCGCGACAAATTCGAGCACCTGCCCGGACAGATGATCCCCTTTTCCGGCTACATGGAGCTGGAAAAAATGCTGGCCGATCTGCTCGGCTCGGTGAAGCGGATCGCTATGGAATACTCGCCTAAAAACCGGCTGCCGTATATCGGGCTGGTTGATGCCGGGACGATTGAGATGATCAAAGAGCTGGGGCTGGAGATTATCCCCTCCTCGGACCTGGTGGCCAATTTCAAGGCGCGGATGACCCCGGAGCAGATGGCCGCTCATCGTATCGCCGCCCGCAATGTGGTCGAGGTAAAAGAGGCGGCGCACCGGTTTATCGCCGACGCGCTCAAAGAGGGCCGGACTATCAACGAATACGATGTCAGCCGGTTTATCCTCGAGCAGTTTGAAAAGCTCGATATGGAGACCGACCATCCGCCGAACTGCTCCATCGACGCCAACGCCGGTAACCCGCATTACGAGCCGACCGCCGAACGTTCGGCCGAAATAAAAAAAGGTTCACTGGTGCTCATCGATCTCTGGGCGAGGCT